>CAMYZK010000292.1 GCA_947303825.1 uncultured Prevotella sp.
GTTCTGTCTCACCTTGTCGAGAGCCGACGTCAGTTCTATCTCGCTCTTGTTGTCTTGTTTCTCGTCGGCCTCCTTGATGTCGGCCTCCAACTGTAAGAACACTTCTGGGGTGAGTATGTATTGTCCGAAGACAGAACAGTATTCTTTGTGTCCTTCTGCGTTTCTCACTCCAAGGAATTCTTCAGCGTAGCTTGACTTTGGCTTCTCTGTCAGCCGGTTTACTCTCAGCACCTGGCATTTCTTGTCTTCCCACACTCCACTCATTATTCCGAAGTGGCTCACTTCCTTGACGTCCACGGGGTAGAGGCCCAGTGTGAGGCAGTTGGTATGCTCGTAAGCCTCTATGAGCTGTAAGGCGCAGGGCTTGTTGGTGGTTGACCTGTAGAGCGTGTCGCCCAGCATGAGCAGTACTGGCTCGCCGTGTGCAAACTGTGCAGCCTGATAGACAGCATGGCCGAAGCCTCGTTTCTCCTGCTGGTAGACATAGTGCAGGCGCTTGCCTATGTCCAGGATGCGGTTCTCATATTCCTGGCACTCGGCATTGAGTTTTGACAAGTGTTCATCGCTTAGCGGATGCTCGAAGAAGTCCATGTATTTCTTACGTTCCTGTTCACTGCCCAGCACCAGGCATATCTCCTCGATGCCACTCTGCACCAGTTCTTCGAGCAGTATGAGTATGACCGGGCGCACCATACCGTCGCTGCATGGTATGGGGAAGAAGTCCTTTTTCAAGAAGCGGGTGGCAGGGTAGAGGCGTGTGCCGAAGCCTGCCACGGGGATGATGGCCTTCCTCACGGTATGCACGGGCTGGATTGTGAACTTATAGGCAGGCATGCCCTTCTGGTTGAGGTAGTCAACCAGTTTCTGCTGACACTCCTCATCGCGTGCAAGGAACTGTACCGAGCCGTCGCCGTGGCTTCCCACGCCCTTTCCGCCGTATGACAGACTCTTTATGTATTCGTCTTCCAGGGCTGCATGCAGCTTGGGGACGGCAAGCTCCTCGATACACATTGGAGCCACTGCCTTGTCGAAGAGCTTCTCGGCCTCGGTCATCAGTTTGCCCAGTGCCTCTGCGTTTCCTTCGGCCATATATTTTATGGCTTGGTCTACTATTTCTTGATTCTTCACTCCCAAGGCATCGTGCTCGGCCTGTTCCTGGTCGTTAGATGGGAAAGGATAGGCTTTGTTAAGGTCGGCAAGTATCTTGATGGTGTTCTTCTCTCCGGCAAGGTCGGCAAAGACCCAGTGCAGCTGCCGCTTCACGTTGAGTGCCCGCACTTCTATCTCGTCGCCGTCGAATGTCATCAGGTTGGGCTTCACTCCGAAGGCACATGCCTGGTCCAGACGTCCGCAGCGGCTGCTGGTGCGTAGCTCTCCCACGTAGGCGATGTTCATCTCGCCCAGCGTGTTGAGGTTGAGGTTGTAAATCTGGTTGAAGGCCCTTGCCACCAGTACGCAGATGGCCGCACTCGACGACAGTCCGCTCTTCATGGGCAGGGTCATGTCGGTAATCTTTATCCTCACACCTCCCACCTTATACCATTCGAGCATATAGCTGGCAACGCCTGCGCAATAGCAGAAGAAACTGCCCGAGCGTGCCACGCGCTTCAGTTCCTGCTCATCCATGCGGCATGCAAAGTCATGCCAAGGGCCGGAGAGCTGGGGTGCCACACTTTGCACCTCAAAGATGCTTGAGCGTTCCACCTCGGCAGTGATGCCCTGTTCTATTCCTGTTACTATTGCAGCTCCGGGAGCAATGTCGGCGTTCATTGTGCGGTAATGGCCTGCCCAGTCGGTGTGCTCACCGAAGAGGCATAGTCTTCCTGGTACAAAGAGTTTTATCATTATTAGTAAGATTTAGTTTTTTCATTGCAAAGGTAAACATATTTTATTTAACGAGCAAATAAATACGGTGTAAAAAAAAGAATCGCGAGCATTTCGCGATTCTTTACCGTTATTTAATCATGTCTACCGAGCGCTTGAGGAAGTTGTCGAGTGCCGCACCCTTCAGCAGTCCGTTCTGCAGTAGTGCCAGGTCTATCAGCTGGTGCACAATGTCGTTCTTTGCGGCGAAACTGCTCAGCAC
Source organism: uncultured Prevotella sp. (assembly GCA_947303825.1). Taxonomy (GTDB): domain Bacteria; phylum Bacteroidota; class Bacteroidia; order Bacteroidales; family Bacteroidaceae; genus Prevotella. Next base: position 2,087 of record CAMYZK010000292.1, read on the forward strand.
ATTCTCGCGCTTCTCCTTCTGCTCGTCCAAGGCTTTTTGGGTGTTGGCCTTGTCGTCCTTCTCCTCCTGAGTAATCTCTTCGGGCTTCTTCTTCGATGTCTGCTGGTTCAGAGCAGCCAATCGTGCCTCCTGTCCCTTTATCTCACTCTCTATGGGCTTGAGTTCCTCTGCAAGCTGGCTGGCAGCATCGTCAAGCACTCGCTTCACCAGCCTGTGGTCGCTGTTCAGCACCATGTTCATCGAGTCGGGCATCTGACCGTAGAAGCTCATGCCGCTCTGATATCGGCTCATCTCCTTCATGCGGCGCATCCACTCGTTCTGGGTGATGACTACTGGACGCTGATCGCTGCCCAGTGCGTTTACCTCAACAAGGAACTCTGTCTTGTCCATCTTTGGCAGCTGCGACTTGAAGATGTCTGACAGATTGTCACGCTCTGCGTCTGACAGGCTGTTCTTCGGGGTGTCTTCCTTCCTTATCAGATTGTCTACCGTATCGGCATCGACTCGTGTAAATCTCGACTTCTCGAACTTCTGCTCCAGTGTCTGCAGGCAGGGTACATCAAGTTGTCCGTCCATGAGTAGCACCGAGTAACCTTTGTCTTGGGCAGCCTTGATATATGAGTACTGTTCTTCGCGGTCGGTGGCATAGAGATATACCAGCGTGTCGTCCTTGTCTTTCTGCGATGCTTCGATGAGCTTCCTGTATTCGTCGAAGGTGAAGTATTTGCCCTCGGTGTCCTTCAGCAGCGAGAAGTCTTTGGCGCGGTCGTAGAAGTCCTGCTCGGTCAGTATGCCGTAGTTGATGAATAGCTTCAGGTCGTCCCACTTCTCCTCATAGGCCTTGCGGTCTTCGTTGAAGATGGCCTTCAGCCGGTCGCGTACCTTCTTTGTGATATAGGTGGAAATCTTCTTCACCTCGCGGTCGCTCTGCAGGTAGCTGCGGCTCACGTTCAGGGGAATGTCGGGTGAGTCGATGACGCCGTGGAGCAGTGTGAGGAACTCAGGCACGATGCCCTCTACCTGGTCGGTGACGAAGACTTGGTTGCAGTAGAGCTGTATGCGGTTCTTCTGCAACTCCAGCGAGTTCTTGATGCGTGGGAAGTAGAGAATGCCTGTCAGGTGGAAGGGATAGTCCACATTAAGGTGAATCCAGAACAGGGGCTCGTCCTGCATGGGGTAGAGCGTGCGGTAGAACGTCTTGTAGTCCTCGTCTTTCAGCGTAGATGGGGTCTTTGTCCACAGCGGCTCTACATTATTAATAATATTGTCCTCGTCGGTGTCTACCTGTTTGCCGTCCTTCCACTCGGTCTTCTTGCCGAAGGCTATGGGAACGGGCAAGAACTTGCAGTACTTCTGAAGCAGTGTTTCCAGCTTGTACTTGTCCAGGAACTCCTTGCAGTCGTCGTCAATGTAAAGTATGATGTCGGTGCCACGGTCTGTGCGGTCGGCATCGTCTATCTCGTATGCAGGGCTACCGTCGCAGCTCCATTTCACGGCTTTGCTGTTGTCCTTATAGCTTTTGGTAATGATTTCCACCTTCTTCGAGACCATAAACGACGAATAGAAGCCAAGTCCGAAGTGGCCAATGATGTTGTTGGCATTGTCCTTGTATTTCTCCAGGAAGTCGGAGACAC
>CAMYZK010000293.1 GCA_947303825.1 uncultured Prevotella sp.
AGTAGAGGGTAAGGTATTTCACTCCCAGCCTGGAACACTCGGCCGTGATGGTCTTCACTGTTTCCAGCCCTGCCTTGTGCCCGAAGGTGCGGTCCAGTCCCTGGTCGGTAGCCCACCGTCCATTGCCGTCCATAATGATGGCAATGTGTTGCGGTATGCGTTTCTTATCTAGTTCACTATTCATATTCCGTTTTTATTATTTACGCCTGGCTTCAGCAGTCACTCCCTGTCGTTGTGGCATGTCTTGCATCTTGCCCAGAAGTCGTAGGTCAGCGACACTTGCAGCGTAGAGTAGCTGTCGGTGTTCTTGAAGAGTCCCGAACTTTCTATGCCGTAGGGGTCTTTAGCTCCGTCCAGCTTGTCCGAGCCGGTGAAGTGCATTATCCATTCGGCTGTGAGGTTGAGCCTGTCTTTCAGCTTGTATTTCACACCAAAGCCGATGGGCATCTGAAATGCCACCACTGCCTCGGGCGATGTTTCCCATCCGTTGTCAATGGCCGCTCCTTTCAGGCTTGGCTTCCCGGTGAAGGTCAGTCCGGCACCGATGGCAAAAAATGGTGTGAGTGGTTTTGCTCCCAGATATTCTCGTCCGGTGCCAAAAGGCCAGAAGTTGTACTCATACCTTGCGGTGAAGTCGGTAACGCTGGTGCTGAAGTCTACGGGGTGTTCAGCCAGCACCGGATACCATGTCTTCACGTCTTTCGACGAGCCTTTCAGCATTCCTGTCGATATTTCCATCCCCCATGCCATGCGTGGGTTGAGCCTGTATTTGGCGTTTATGGCCAGCCTGGGCTGCCATCCTTTCAGTATGCTTCCGTTGAAGTCGCCTTCGTAGGCGGCAAGTGCCAGTCCTCCGCCTATCTCCATACGGTATTCCGGGTCGTCCTGGGCTGTTGCCTTGTTTGAGAATGAAGCAAGAAACAGGATGACGGCTGTGCATATCATCATGCGTGTCGTTCTTCCGTCTTTTCTCGTTGTCATGGTGTAGACAGGTGCTTCGTTGCTCATTCTTACTTCTTTATCTTTGCAGCCGCTATTTTGTGACGTCTCCCAGCCACAGCTGTCCTGTCGTGGTGAGCAGCCACAGCCGCCCGCTGTTGTCGGCAGTCATGTCGGCCACGGTGCCTGTCAGGTTTGAAGGCAGGTCGTATGTGGTGTTCTGCTTCCAGGTTATTCCCTCGTCGCGCGACTGTCTCATCACCATGTCCGACCCTATGGCCAGCACGGCACCGTTGTAGTAGGCCATGACCAGGTTCTCCTGCCTTGGCATGGCGAAGTTGTTGGCTTGGTCAACGGGCATGTAGACCCACTGCCCGCTTCCGTTACGTTGGGCTATCTTACGCCACACTCTCATATACGGCACATCGTCCTGCCTGGGTGTTCCCACCAAAAGAACGTAGTCGGCACTTGTTGCTGTGGCATATTTCCAGCTTGCCATGCTTGCCTTTCCCGGTGCCGGAAGCAGTGACTCGTCGTCGTCAAGCATCTCTGTCTGCCAGCTCTCGCCACCGTCGGCCGAAGCCATCAGGTGTCCGTCGGCTCCCATCTTATATATCTCGTGTGTTGCAGCTCCCAGGATGTTGTCTCTTGGCATGAGTGCCACCGAGTCGTCTCTTGCCACTAGCTTCATCTCACTGGGGTTGGCAATGTCGAGTGTCCCCTTGGCTGTCCATCCGAAGTTTATCCCCGTTGTCTTGCTCACTGTCAGTGTCACCGTATAGTCGCGGTAGCTCTGCAGGTTGCTGCTGTACACCCTGAAGGTGCGTGGTTGTGAAAAGTCCACGGAGTCGGTAGAGCTGTGCCATTTCAGTGAGTCACTGATCATCGACTGTATGGCCACTGCCCCGCTGTTCTTTGCGGTTATTGTACACACCACATGCTTGATGTCGGTTCCTACTGGCAGCTCGTTGCTGTTGTATATCGTCCGGTTCTGATGGTTAATGGTCATGGGGTAGGTAGAGCCGGTGAGGGTGGTCTTTATCACGGTGTCATTGCCTGTGGCCGACGATGTGGTGCTTGTATATCTGTTCAGCGTGCCTAGTGTGAACTGTGTAATGGCGGTGTCTGCATAGCCGCTGTTGGCATCGTCATCATCGCTGTTCAGGCATGAGGAGAGCATGGCTATGCAGGCAAGGATTGCACAGAGTTTTATGGTGATAATTTTCATTTTTCAAATTTTTGCGTGCAAATTTACTCACATTTCCTCAAAAAAAACTATTTTCAATATTAATATTAAGTAAAATATATCATTATTTGTGCGATTTTAAGTTGTTTTTAGGATTTTTTCCGTACCTTTGCACCCGAGACTGTCATTTTTGTGCTAAAAATGCATGAGCGGTGAACAGAGAATTGGAAATATCAAACAACTCATAAGCAATAATTAAAGAATGTAATCTATGAAAAAGCATTTTATGTTCGTTGCAGCCGTAATGTTCGGCTTCCTCTTTGCCTTTTCCAGCTGCAAAGGCAACAAGAGCAATCATCATGACGATGATGAAGACGAGGACGATGAAGAACTCGTTGAGAACGACAACAAAGACAAAGACGACGACGATGACAGCGGCTCACACTCAAAGGCTTCTGTTAAGCTGGCTGATGTCTTGAAAGACAACGACTTGCAGAAGCTCGACGATGTAGACCTTGCCGACCTTGACATGTCGGGCGTCAGCTTGTCTGACATAGAGAAGATGCAGTTTGACGGCATCAGCCCCCAGGCTGCCAATGTGCTGTTGCAACTGGCTGCCAAGCAGGTGAACAGCATGGTTCCTATGAATCTGGGTGAAGGAATGAAGCTTACCGGTTTTGATGTCAATTCCGACGATGTCACCATGACCATGGTCATAGACGAGGCCATGCTGCAAGGTGCCACCATAGAGCAGTTAGGAGTGCTGATGAACGATAAGAGCATGAAGGCCCAGCTTATGAACCAGATGGTAAGCGGTATGGACTCTGATGGACTGTTTGCCATGAAGATGATTGTCGCTACCAACAAGGATTTCGTGTTGAAGTTCATTGGGAAGAATGGTGGCGCATCGGCCAACTGCCGTCTCACCACCTCCGACCTCAGCTCGTTGGTGAAGTAAAAGGCTGCCAAAGAAATAAAGACACATATTTATAATAAGATAAAGAAATGGGTTATACACGCATGACTGCTGCCGAAGCAGCAGCACTTATCAAGAATGGCGACCACATCGCCATGAGTGGTTTCACACCGGCAGGTGTGGCCAAGGCAACAACAAAGGAGCTTGCAAAGATAGCCCTTGCCGAGCATGAGGCAGGACGCGAGTTCAAGGTGGCAATATTCACGGGAGCCTCTACGGGACAGTCTACCGATGGCGACCTAGCCAACGCTCAGGCCATCAAGTACCGTGCGCCCTACACCACCAATCCCGACTTCCGCAAGCATGTCAACATGGGAGAGATTCCCTACAACGACCTGCATCTGAGCCACATGGCACAGGAGTTGCGCTATGGCTTCTATGGCGACCTGGACTGGGCTATCCTCGAGGTGTGCGACATTGAGGATGCCGGTAGTGACTGGCATGTATTCCTCACTGCCGCCGGAGGCATCTCGCCAACGGCAGCACGCCTGGCAAAGAAGGTCATCCTCGAGTTGAACTCCTTCCACAACCCCAATGCTAAGTTCATCCACGACGTGTATGAGCCCCTCGACCCGCCTTACCGCAAGCCCATCCCCATCTTCAACG
>CAMYZK010000294.1 GCA_947303825.1 uncultured Prevotella sp.
AGACTTGACTTTCAGTCGAGCTTGCTCTCGCTCGGAAGTCAGAGCAAGCTCTGTCTTCTCTCGCTTACCCGCAATACGCCGTGTAATGCTTATAGCAGTGCCACGGGTGTTGCTTATAGCAGTGCCAGGGTGAAGAGGTAAACCACTACAGCTGGTATGGCAAGCAAGGACGAGTCGAAACGGTCGAGCATGCCACCATGACCTGGCAGGACGTTGCCAGAGTCCTTTATGCCAAGGGTGCGTTTGAAAAGACTCTCTATAAGATCACCCCATGTGCCGAAGACAACGACGACAAGGCCCATCCCCATCCATTCCAGTGTAGTGAGGTTGGTGGCAATGCCGTTATGCACTGTATAGAACGAGATGAACCATGCTGCCAGCAGCACGAACACGCCACCGCCGATGCTGCCTTCCCACGACTTGCCCGGCGAGATGCGAGGGAAGAGCTTATGACGCCCCAGCAGCGAGCCGCAGCAGTAGGCTCCCGAGTCGTTCACCCACAGGAAGATGAACACCGACAGAGGTAGCAGCCAGGGCACGTCGCAGTTGGAGAACTGGAATGCCAGTACCGACAGCAGCGAGAACGGCAGTGCAATGTATATCTGCGACATCATGGTATAGGCCCAGTTCACTATGGGGTCTTTGGCTTTCAGGTATAGCTCCGACACTAGCAGGTAAATCATCGTAGCCAGCCAGGGTACGAAGGCCAGGTTGAGTGTGTCCAGACCACGGGCATGGACGGCCATGGCCAGAAAGAGCAAGACGCCTGCCACGCTGCAGATAAACTGGTTTATCTGAACGTTCTCGCGATTGTTTACCAACCCGGCAAACTCCCATACGGTCATGCCTGTCACTATGGAAAAAAGGAAAATCATTGCCAGCGGGTTGAGGAAGCTCACCACGATGGCAGTTACGAAGATGACACCGGTTATTGTCCTTACAATGAAATTGTTCATTTTCTCAAGTTTTAAAACTATTCTCTTTCCTCTTTCCTCTTTCCACTTTCCTCTTCCTTCTCCGCAAGCTCCTTCTCACGTTCTGCTGCCATCCTCTCGGCATCGGCACGCATCTGGGCCTCGAGCAGCTCCTCGGTGCGGCTCACCCAGGGACGCTTGCCGAAGATCTTCTCTACATCGTCGGCAAAGATGACCTCGCGCTCAATGAGCAACTGTGCCAGCTGAGCATGTCCTTCCTTGTGTTCTGTGAGTATCTGCTTGGCTCGCTCGTACTGCCCGTTGATGATGCGCAGCACCTCGTCGTCCATAATCTTCGCCGTTGTCTCGGAGTAAGGACGCTGGAACTGGTACTCATTATTGTTATAATAGCAGATGTTGGGCAGCTTCTCGCTCATGCCGGCAAAGGCAATCATGCCGTAGGCCTGCTTTGTGGTGCGTTCCAGGTCGTTCATGGCTCCTGTAGAAATGGTGCCTATGAACAGCTCCTCGGCGGCGCGTCCTCCCAGCAGCGAGCACATCTCGTCGAGCATGGCCTCTTTCGTCTGCAACACGCGTTCCTCTGGCAGATACCATGCTGCTCCCAGCGCACGTCCACGAGGGACGATGCTCACCTTCACCAGCGGGTTGGCAAACTCGGTGAACCACGAGATGGTAGCGTGGCCGGCCTCATGTATGGCTATCGACCGCTTCTCTGCCTGTGTCATGATCTTTGTCTTCTTCTCCAGTCCGCCTATGATGCGGTCCACGGCATCGAGGAAGTCCTGCTTACCCACGGTCTGGCTGTCGTGTCGGGCAGCAATGAGCGCTGCCTCGTTGCACACATTGGCGATGTCGGCTCCCGAGAATCCCGGTGTCTGGCGTGCCAGGAAGTCCACATCGACCGATGGGTCGAGCTTCAGCGGCTTCAGATGCACCATAAACACTTCCTTGCGCTCGTTGAGGTCGGGCAGGTCTACATTTATCTGGCGGTCGAAGCGTCCGGCACGCAGCAGGGCCGAGTCGAGCATGTCCACTCGGTTAGTGGCAGCCAGGATGATGATGCCGCTGTTGGTGCCAAAGCCGTCCATCTCTGTCAGCAGGGCGTTGAGTGTGTTCTCGCGCTCGTCGTTACCACCCATAGCGGGATTCTTCGAGCGGGCACGTCCCACAGCGTCTATCTCGTCAATGAAGATGATGCACGGACTCTTTGCCTTTGCCTGGTTGAAGAGGTCGCGCACACGGCTAGCACCCACGCCGACGAACATCTCTACGAAGTCGGAACCTGACATCGAGAAGAACGGCACGCCAGCCTCGCCTGCCACCGCCTTGGCGAGCAGGGTCTTGCCAGTGCCCGGAGGACCTACGAGCAGAGCACCCTTGGGAATCTTTCCTCCAAGGTCGGTATACTTCTGCGGGTTTTTCAAGAACTCCACAATTTCCTGTATCTCCTGCTTGGCACCGGCCTGTCCGGCCACGTCCTTGAACGTGATGCCCAGGTCGCCTCCCTTCTCGTACATCTTTGCCTTCGACTTGCCGACGCTGAAGATGCCTCCGCCGCCGCCCATGCCGCTGCCCATGCGACGTATGAAGAACATCCAGATGGCGACAAAGAAGAAGATGGGCAGCAGCATGCTGAACAGCGAGCCAAGGAATCCGCTTCCCTCCTCGTGCTCGTATGTCAGACTTCCGCTGAAGCGTCCCATCTTGCGGGCCTCGTCTATTATCTGCTCCACTTTCTCAATGCTGCCGAACTCGACAGAGAGGTATGGCTCGCTGCCCACCTCATTCACACCACGGTTGAAGACCGCCCGTATGCTGTCGGCCTTAACATACATCTTCAGTACCTTCAGGTCTTTGTTTACCACCACCTTCGAGGCATAGCCGCTGTCCAGACGGGCCTTGAACATGTCGTAGCTGGCCTCCATCTGCGACGACTGAGGCTTGTTTATTCCGTTTGTACCGTTGGAGAAATAGAAGAAAGCCAATGCAGCAATGACTATGAGGTATATCCAGTTCATATTGAACCGCGGCATCTTCGGCTGATTGTTATTTGCTGGTTTGTTCACCTTGATTTTTTACGATTTACAGTTGTCAATACACAATTACTTATTTCGACTTGCCATTAAACACATTTCGAGTGCGATGCAGTCTGAATCCCCTTAGTCAAGGTCGGGAATAGTAGTTATCGGGGCATCGGCCCAGAGATGCTCCAGGTCGTAGAACTTCCTCATGTCGGGCACGAAGACATGCACCATCACGTCGGTATAGTCCATGGCAACCCAGAGGGCACGCTCAAGACCTACCACTCTGGTAGGCTTTTCGCTCAGTTTCTGGCGGACGACGTCGCCTATCGACTCTGCGATGGCTTCCACCTGAGTAGGTGAATTGCCTTGGCACACCACAAACTGGCGGCAAATAGCTCCTTCTATCTTACTTAAGTCGGCAACAACGATGCCGGTGCCTTTTTTCTCTTGTATTCCTTCTACTATCCTTTCTACTAAAGCTGATGTTTGTTCCATTAAAATATAATAATGTGTTGCTATTGGGATGCAAAGTTACTCCTTTTTATCTGATTACAAAGCAAAAAAAGGAAAAAATAAGATTTTTTAGAAAAAAGTCGGAAAAAATTTTGCAGGTTCTGAAAAATGTTGTACCTTTGCAGCGCATTTCGAGAAAGTGCTCTGCGAAATTGGGGTATGGTGTAATGGTAACACTGCAGATTCTGGTCCTGCCTTTCCTGG
>CAMYZK010000295.1 GCA_947303825.1 uncultured Prevotella sp.
TCCAGTATGCTCATTCAGAAGCCTCCCTTTTGCATCTTGCAGAATCAGTATACCACCGACGACCTAGGGGCCATGAGCGGCTCTGACATCACACGCATCTGGGGTGCCTCGGCCATGAACCAGGTGTTCACGGTGACACTCGACACCCTGGCAACAAACGCCGCCGACAAGTATGTGCTCAACGCAGCGGCAACATCGGCAAAGTTCGTGCCCGAGAAGTCGAACATCCTGTCGAAGAACGGATACGTGCATGAGCTGGACGGGTGGCTGCCTGTATGGGAGCCGGAGCAGACGGCAGTGCTGTGGGATCTGGCCGACTATACGGAGATAAAGAACTTGGTAGATGCCCAGTACTATCAGCCCACCGAACCCACTTCGTCGGAGCAGCGCTTCAGGGTGGCCGGTGCTTCGTGCTTCGAGTACGAGATGGGCGAAGCTGGAACAAAGAACCGCTCGTACAGCGACATAGACTATGTGACCTGCAAGAGCAATCTGAAAGAGGCCAACAACTTCGACCGTATTGTCTTCAACGTAGGATATATGGGTAAGGTGAGCATGAAGACACCTACCATAGTTAGGGGCAAGTACCGTGTGGAGCTGACCATCGTCTACATGACGGGCAATAACTTCATGCGCCAGCAGAGCGAAGGCAACGGTGGACTGCTGAAAATGCAGTTCGACGACAGCGACCTGTACACCACGTTTACGTCGCCCTACACAAAGGTGCCTTCGCCACTGCCGGGAGTATATACTAGCACCATCTACGAGGAGGTAGAGTTTACCGAGACTGCCAGCCACAAGTTCAGCTTCATTGTGCTTGACCCCGCTGCCAGCACCAACAGCAACTTCAGCCTGCAGTTCGACTGCATAAGGTTTATACCAATAGATTAGTCCACCCAAGCCCTCCCCGCTCGGCCTCGCCGCTTGCTACCAAAGGGACGCAAGAAAGGGAGGAATGTTTAAATAGTTTGATAAACGCTATAACAATATTAATATAATTGAACGATATTATATGGAACGACATAATAAGAATAGTGTCCATCGGTTGCTTCAATCTGTTCACCAGGTAGTCCACATCCCTTCCTTTGGGAGGGCTTGTGTGGGCCTTTTGCTCCTCTTCGTTTCCTGCTCCGAGCTGAAGGACGATGACCACTACTCACGCTCAGACAGCCAGATAGCCAACAGTGAGCTGAAAATAGTTGACGAGAGTTCAGAGCAGTACATCAGAAGCCGCAGTGACCTCTCGCAGATGAACACACTGTTCGAGCAGCAGGGCATCTACGACGAGCTGAACAGGAAAGGTCAGCTCTCCACCCTGCTGGTTGTTACAAACGACCACTTCACACAGCCAAAGGATGAGCTGGAGTTCATCACTCGCTCACACGTCAGCGACATCAGCATCTCTCCGGCCAATCTGGAAGACGGCACCCGCCTGATGATGTGGCACGGCAAGTATGTCAATGTGAGCATCGACTCTCTGGGCAGGCAGGGCAACATTGTAGGCCACATACTGTTTAACAACGGTGCCGTGAAAGAAGTGATAAAGACAACGAGCGGATATATCTATGTCATCTCCGACATGATACAGACACCTACGTCACTGCGCGACTTCATAGAGCAGCTGCCCGACGAGTACTCTATCTTCCGCGACATGGTGCAGTCGTCGGGAGGCAAGGAGTTTGACAGAGCCAACAGCAAGGCTGTAGGAGTGAACGAGCAGGGAAACACGGTCTATGACTCGGTGTTCATCTATACCAACACCTTCTTCGACGCAGTAGACTTCGACATGAACTCCGAGTCGCTGACAGCCACCATGATGCTGTGCTCCAATGAGGTGATACAGGATGCCCTCAACGACGTTCATGCCCGCTTGCAAAAATGGCAGGCCACAGAAGCCAACCTGGGACACCGCACCGCCCAGCACAACACATGGCTGGGATGCAACGACAGCATAGTGCGCCAGTGGATCCTTGAAGCTGCATTCTTCAGAAGCCGCTATGCTGCCGATGACGTCAAGACCAGCGACGTTCATGACCTGAAGAGCATTTACAGCCGCCAATGGCGCACCAACATTCAGCAGGTAGATGCCAGCAATCCCATACAGCTGTCTAACGGCATTGTCTATAATGTAACCAAGCTGCATATCCCCAACAACGTTGTCATCTACCGCCTAAAGGAGCCCTTCTATTTCTATGAGAACTGTACGGCAGAACAGAAGGAGGCCTTCTTCAAAGGTGCCAACCTTACATTCAAGTCGTGCGACACCGAGGTGACGGCATGGACACCCTGGGCGGGTGTATGGCCCTTGCATGAAGACCGCGTGCTGCGCTTCGACAAGACCTCGGGCATCAACGACGACGAAGGATTCCAGCTGGACTTCACCCCCGTGCGTCTCAGCATGGTAACATCGGGCGAAGCATCGGCCTTCCTCATTCCTCCCGGCACCTATCGTCTGGCTATGGGTAGCGTACAGAACGCTGGATTAGACATCGTCTGCACTGTCCTGGCTGGTGGGCAGGAAATAGCCAAGTCGCCCATACGCACATGGGGCACCAGCACGGCCTACCATTACGACCGAGGCACCACCTTACCCAACCGACACCCCGAAGGCTACGACCAGGCATACGTCCGCCAGATGAGCGGCAACAGTAAGGCCGACAACTACAATACCGACGGTGGACTGATGATTGAGGAAATAGAGATCCCCGACCTCAACGGCGACGGTTCGGCTGTGCCCATCGTGCTACGACTGCGCTGCGACAACTGGGCAGGAAAGACCAACGTCAAGCTCAATCACTGGTGCCTGCGCCCCACAGAGAACAACTATTAATGAGTTAAGAGTTTCAATTATTATATATGAACAATAGTAAGAAACGACTGCTGATAACCCTATCGTTTATCATCTGTCATCTATCAGTCAGCTTGGCACAGAAGCTCAGTGGCCACATTCTCACCACAGCAGGGCAGCCCGTGGCCGATGCAGTCATTAGCAGCCCTGGCTGCGAGAACGTCCGCTCTGCGGCCGACGGCAGTTTCAGCATAGAGGGTGTCCAGGAGGGAGAGTCCCTCAATGTGTGGCACGACGGATTCTTCCAGCGCACCATCTACATCCGCAACCTCAGCGTGGCCGACATGAAAGTCTATATGATTGAGGCCGACCGCACCCGCTACAACGAGACCGTCATAGCACCCTTTGAACGCAGCAATGCCGGCACCACAGCCATCAGTACACAGAACATCAACAGGAAAGACTTTGCCCTGGGAGGCCTTACCGTAGACAACGCCCTCAGAGGCGAGGTGGCAGGACTGCAAGTGCTGAACAAGAGCGGCATGACCGGTGAGGGTGCCTACATGCAGCTGCGTGGCATACACTCGCTGGTGGCAGAGAGCTCGCCCCTCATCGTCATCAATGGGATACCGTATCTGCCCGATGCCAACCTCAGCCAGATTATCGGAGGCTACTCGCGCTCATTCTTCCAGGCCCTCAACCCGCAGGATATTCGCAACATCACCGTGCTCAAGGGAAGCGAGGCCGCTGCCTACGGCTCCATGGGCTCCAATGGTGTCATTATGATAGAGACCGACCAGGCCAGTGCCACCAACATGGATACGCGTATCA
>CAMYZK010000296.1 GCA_947303825.1 uncultured Prevotella sp.
AGCACAGCGGTAGCAAATTCTTCACTCTTCACTCTTCACTCTTCACTTATTAACTCTTCATTCTTCACTTAAAAAATATCCAAATATTATTGCGATAATTGGAAAAAACATTGTAACTTTGCACCCCGATTCGGAACAGCACACATTCCCGAGGCTTCAATGACACATTTTTGCTGCTGAAAGTAGTATTGTAATTAAATAAAAAGATTGTTTTATGTTCAAGAGTTTTCATGGCTACCATCTCGTCGAGGCGTATCACAAGATGCATAACAGCCAGCGTTATCATCCCAACCGTGTTGTAAAGAAGTTGATAGAGGCCATCTTTGTGCTTCTTATTACCCTTATCCTGTGGAATCTGCCTAGCAGCGCATACGGCATGGAGGGCCTTACGGTGGTGCAGCAGCGCATCATTGCCATCTTCGCCTTTGCCACCTTGATGTGGATTCTGGAGGTGGTGCCCTCGTGGGCCACATCGGTGTCTATCATCGGCTTGATGTTGCTGTTCTGCACCGATTCGGGAATAAAATGGATGTGCAATCCCGACGAGGTTGGCAATCTGCTGTCGTACAAAGGTGTGATGGGCTGTTTTGCCGATCCCGTGATAATGCTGTTCATCGGCGGCTTCATCCTGGCTATCGCAGCCACCAAGACGGGACTCGACGCACAGCTGGCCAAGACATTGCTCAAGCCCTTCGGCAAGAAGAGCGAGAACGTGTTGCTGGGTTTCCTGCTCATCACCGGTCTGTTCTCTATGTTTGTGTCAAACACGGCTACGGCAGCTATGATGCTTGCCTTTCTCACGCCGGTGTTCAAGCAGCTGCCTCCCGAGGGCAAGGGCCGCATATCGCTGGCACTGTCCATACCTGTGGCAGCCAACCTCGGTGGTATGGGAACGCCCATCGGCACACCTCCTAACACCATCGCCCTGAAGTATCTCAACGACCCTGAAGGTCTTAACCTGGGACTTGGCTTCGGACAGTGGATGCTGTTCATGGTGCCCCTCGTCATCCTGTTGCTCTTCATCAGCTGGATACTGCTGAAGCGTCTGTTCCCCTTCACCCAGAAGACCATCGAGCTGAAGATAGAGGGCGGCATGAAGCGCGACCGCCAGACGTATATCGTCATCGTCACCTTTATCATCACCGTGCTGCTGTGGCTGCTCGACTCTGTTACGGGCATCAACTCCTACACCGTGGCTTTCATCCCCTTTGTGGTCTTTGCCATGACAGGCATCATCAAACGTCAGGACTTGGAAGAGATAAACTGGAGTGTGATATGGATGGTGGCCGGTGGCTTCGCACTGGGCTACGGACTGAACCAGTCGGGACTGGCTTCCCTGGCTGTCAAGAGCATCCCCTTCGGCGATTTCTCACCACTCGTGATACTCATCCTGTCGGGCATCATCTGCTACGTGCTGTCCAACTTCATTTCCAATTCGGCCACGGCAGCACTCCTCATGCCCATCCTCGTGGTGGTAGCCTCGGCCATGGGCGACAAGCTCGATGCCATTGGCGGTACGCCCACCGTGCTCATCGGCGTTGCAGTGGCTGCCAGCTCGGCCATGGTGCTCCCCATCTCAACACCTCCCAATGCCCTTGCCTATTCCACCAACCTGGTGGAGCAGAAAGACATGGCAAAGATTGGCCTCATAGTGGGAGGCCTGTCCATAGTCATGGGCTATGCCCTGCTATATGTGATGGGGCAGGTGCATTTCATCTGATAAAAAAGGGTGCATTTTTCTAAAAAAGGGCTGCGTTTTTTCCAAAAAACGCAGCCCTTTTTTCAATGTGGGGTGCATCTTCTCGAAATAGGGGTGCGTTTTTTCTGAAATCTCGTGAGTATTTTGGAAAAAGGTCAGGCCTTATTTTCAAAGATGGCTCCCTTTTTTTCAAAGATGACAGTTTGTGCTTCTTCAAAGACAGCCCCCTCAGTTTTCTATAACAAGATTTTATCTTGCACTACTTGCACCAAGACTGATTATCAGGTACTTACAGCCGACATTATCTTGCACCCAGACCCGTCTCAAATGCATTCTGGTGCAAGTAGTGCAACTAGTTTTCCAGTTACAGGTGCAAGTAGTGCAACTAGTTTTCCAGTTACAGGTGCAAGAAAAAAAATCGTACTGTGCGGTTGAAGTCCGAAGGACTGTCAGACCACAGGCAGGGGTTTCGCTTCGCTTCACCACCTGCCTGTAATCTTTACGCCCTTTCAGGGCTTTTCAACCACACAGTACGAAATAAATTTATTGCGAAGAACTCTTCGCTCGGCTTTGCCGCTTGGCTTCGCCAAGAACTCTTCGCTCGGCTCTGCCGCTTGGCTCGTCCAAGAACTCTTAACTCAAAAAGATGATTGCCGCTGCTGCGGCGAGGGCTAGAACTGCGGCCAGGATGATTTTTACTATCGTTCCCTTGGCTTGCTGCTTGCCGCTGTCGTCGGGAGTGGTGGCGGGAGGCGTGTCCCATGCCGTGTCTTTGTGCTTGTCGTTCAGTGCCTTGTTGGTGGCGCGTGCCTCCTGCTCGTCGCTGGCATACTGGCTGTCATCGTCTTCGGCCTCCACGTCTTTCACATGCAGCAGGTAGGCCGAGTGGTTGTCGGCGTTGCCGCTAGTGAGCCGCACCAGCTTCCTGATTTTCTCCTCGTCGGTGGTGTCGTCGGCCAGTATGTCCATCAGCTCGTCGTCTTCCATGTGTTCCAGCATGCCGTCACTGCACAGGTAGAAATAGTCGCCCGGGCGTATGTCGGTGATGTGCACCGTGGTGGCCGTAGCCCTCATGTCGTTGTTGGGCTGCATGGCCTTGGTGATGATGTTCTTCTGCGGGTGGATGGCCATCTCGTTGTAGCTTATCTGTCCCACGTCGTATAGCTGCTGCACCAGCGAGTGGTCGCGCGAGCGGTAGAGCACCTCGCCCGTTGCGGGCCGCAGGTGATAGATGCGACTGTCGCCAATGTGCGCTGCCAGGCATCCGCCCTTGTGCAGGCATATCATGGTGAGCGTGGTGCCCATCTTTCCCTCCATGCTGACATCGGCAGCGTCGAGGGTGTCGTAGGCGTAGGCCAGCACTTGCTGCAGCTCGTTGTCGGTAATTGCCCTGTCAACGGTGTCGAAGCTCTCCATGATACTGCTTATGCCTTCGCATACGGCAGCACTCGCCACCTCGCCTTTGCTGTGGCCTCCCATGCCGTCGCACACCAGAAACAGACGGTCGTCACTGGTGGCTGCACCGGCACTGGGATAGATGGAGTCTTCCTGGTTCGCGCGCTTCCCCTGCTCGTTGATGGCCTGGGGCTGGTAAAGCTGTATTTTCATTCTGCCATCGCTTTGAGTGATAAACATTGCAAAGGTAGGAAAAATATTTTAATTCCGTTCAAAGAATAAAGAAAAAAAGCGTTTTTTTCTTTGTTCTTCGCTCACTTATTGGATAAATTTCTCACGTTCGGCAGAAAAATTTGCTTTTTCTGCTCTCACTTAATCGAAATTTTCGTACCTTTGACTTGCGTCGAAGGTACTTCCGTTCGGAAGAAAAAGAAAAAAAGCGTTTTTTTCTTTGTTCTTCGCTCACTTATTCGTACCTTTGACTTGCGTCGAAGGTACTTCCGTTCGGAAGAAAAAGAAAAAAA
>CAMYZK010000297.1 GCA_947303825.1 uncultured Prevotella sp.
TTCGTGGTCTGTGGGAGTAAGGTCGTTGCGTGTGTCGGAGAGATGGAAAAGCACGATATCTGGCATGTGTTTCCTGACGAGGTTGAGACAATGCTCGTAGGAAGGGATGTTGAACTGGTCATCGGCATCTATAAACTGGAATGTGGCGTCTACCTGAGCTGCTGCCACGGTACTCAGCATCATTGTGAGGATAATGCAGATAGTTTGTTTCTTCATGTCTTCTTATTTTGTGTTTCCTTATATTTTGGATTGCAAAGTTACACATTTTTTCTATAACAGAGGAAAATATGCAATATTATTTGCCTTAGATTTCTTTGTTTGTTGATTTTATTTGGTTATCTTTGCATTGGAAAAACCTGACACGATAGATAGCCATGACATTCAGGGAGTTTGTTTTGCCTCTTTATGACTTGTATCCACAGCGGGAAGCGCAGTGGGTAGGACGCATGGTGATGGATGTGAAATATGGACTCACACGCGAGGACCTTATGATGGGAAAAGAGGAGCAGATCGACTCTGCCAGTCTGAGTGAGGTGCAGCAACAACTATTGACGGGATGTCCGGTGCAGTATGTGTTAGGCACGGCATATTTCTGCGGACGCATGTTTCATGTCAAGCCGGGAGTGCTCATACCAAGGCCGGAAACAGGTGAGCTGTGCCGATGGATAGTTGACGAAAACAAAGGAAAAGAGTCCTTAAGCATGCTTGACATAGGTACCGGTAGTGGATGCATTGCCTGCACGCTGGCTGCCGAGCTGCAGGGAGTCAGGATGAATGCATGGGATATATCAGACCAGTCTCTTGAGGTGGCTGCCGAGAACAGCAGGCTCCTTGGAGTCTGCGTGGCATTGGAAAGGGTTGATATACTCTCGGAACACGAGATGGTGAACAGGACAGAAGAGTGGAACGTGATAGTGAGCAATCCGCCATATATTTGCCAAAGCGAGAGAAAACAGATGCATGTCAATGTGGTGGATTTTGAGCCAGAAACGGCACTCTTTGTGCCTGACGATGACCCGCTGCTCTTCTACAGAGCGATAGGCCGTTATGCCATGCAGTCTCTTAAGGCGGGGGGATTGCTCTATCTGGAAGCTAATGAGGCGCTGGCACATGAGACGTCCTCGCTGCTGACAGATATGGGTATGAGCAGTGTGACAGTAAGAAAAGACCAATACGGCAAAGAAAGATTTATAAGGGCATGCAGACAGGAAAGGAAATGACAGGGAAGCAGGCTTTCGCCAAGTTAGCCGTCCTTTGTGCCAAGGGTGAACACTGCCAGCACGAAATGGCAGAAAAGATGACTCGGTGGGGCATGGATGAGCATGAGCAGGCCGAGGTGATGGAACGCCTGGTGGCAGAACGCTATGTGGACGATGAGCGTTTTGCCCGTGCTTTCGTTAACGACAAGATACGCTACGACAAGTGGGGCAGGAGAAAAGTGGAGCAGGCTCTAAGGCTTAAGCATATTGACAGCAGTATTATAGGTCGCGTGCTCGACGAAGTTGACGATAGCGAATATCTGCAGACACTTGCCCCCTTGCTTAGACAAAAGAGGAAGACCATCAAGGCCCGCAGTGAGTATGAGGCCACAATGAAGCTCGTAAAGTATGCTCTGGGGCGGGGGTTTACCATCGACATCATAAGACAGTGCATTGCTGTAGACAATGAAGACGAGTTTTTGGACTAGCCTGTTTGACATGATCTCTCCACGCACATGTGCCGTGTGCGGCAGGCGCCTTTCGGTAAACGAGAGTGTGATGTGTGCTCCTTGCCAGATGCATCTTCCGCTTACTGGTTATGAACAGAAAGCGGAAGACAATCCTATGGCAAGGCTCTTTTGGGGACAGTTTCCCATAGAGCGTGCTGCAGCTCTCTTCTTCTATGAGCCACAGTCAGAAGCAAGCCGTTTGATTTATGAAATGAAATATAACGGAAGGCCAGAGATTGGCGAGCGGCTTGGTGTAATAATGGCACGGCAAATTCTTGGTACGGGTTTCTTTGATGGGGTAGATGCCATCGTGCCTATGCCTATTACCCGTAAACGACTGTGGCAACGCGGATATAATCAGAGCCAGAAGATAGCCGAAGGTATCAAGACAATAACCTCCCTTCCTATATATAATAATGTGGTACGGAGGATGAGCTTCAAAAAGAGCCAGACCTCTGAGAGCCGATGGGAGAGGATGGAAAATGTAGAGGGTGCATTCAGGCTTGTACGTCCAGAACTCATATCAGGTCGGCATATCCTTCTTGTTGACGATATAGTTACTACTGGAGCAACAATAATATCATGTGGCAGGGAACTGGCAAAGGCCGATGGCGTAAGAATAAGTGTGTTATCGTTGGGACGTACTAAATAAATAAAAGGCTACCCGATAAAGGCGTTTTTCTTTGCTGTTTTTCTTTGCTTTTCACTTTTTATTTGTACCTTTGCACAAAATTCAAGTATCATGGAGATTATCAAGAAGATTTTTGCACAGAAATTGCTTGAGGTAAAAGCTGTAAAGCTTCAGCTGGAAGCACCGTTTACGTGGGCCAGCGGATGGAAGTCGCCCATCTATACGGACAACCGTAAGACTCTGTCTTTCCAGCAGTTGCGCTCTTTTGTTAAGTTAGAACTTTGCCATCTTGTTCAGGAGTGCTTCCCCGAAGCAGAGGCTGTTGCCGGAGTGGCCACAGGGGCAATAGCCCAAGGTGTATTGGTTGCCGATGAGCTGGGGCTGCCTTTCTGCTACGTCAGGCCAAAGCCAAAAGACCATGGCATGGGAAACCAGATAGAGGGTGAACTGGCTAAGGGTGCAAAGGTGGTTGTGGTAGAAGACCTTATCTCTACCGGTGGCTCCAGCCTGAAGGCTGTCGAGGCCCTGCGACAGTATGGAGTAGAGGTGGTAGGCATGGTGGCATCTTTCACCTACGGATTCCCTGTTGCCGAGGAAGCATTCAGTCAGGCTGGAGTAAGGCTTTTCACACTGAGCGACTATGAGCATGTTGTGGAAGAAGCTGTAAAGACAGGGTATATCGATGAGAAAAACATGCCTATGCTGGCCGAGTGGAGAAGAAACCCAAGTGAATGGAAAGGAGGCGCACAATGAGTAAGTACGAGAGTAAAGTTAAGCACATTCCTTACCCGCAAGAGAATGTGTATCGCAACATCAGCGACCTTAACAATCTGGAACGCGTAAAAGACCGTGTGCCAGGCGACAAGATACGCGACTTTTCGTTTGACAGCGATACGGTAAGTGTTTCAGTGCCTCCTGTGGGGCAGATAACCCTTAGGATTGTTGAGCGTGAAGAGCCTAAATGTGTGAAGTTTGAGGCAGAACAGTCGCCTATGCCTTTCAACCTATGGATTCAGGTGCTGCCCGTTGACGAACAGAACTCAAAGATGAAGGTTACGGTAAAGGCCGATATCCCTGTTATGCTGAAGGCACTTGTAGGCAATGCACTACAAGACGGTGTAGACAAGGTGGCCGAAGCCCTTGCACAGATTCCCTACGAGTAGTTCCTTCAGGCATACGGGCAGGTAATGCCTGAAAAAAACATCGCATCACAAGCAGGGATTCCTGCCTGTGATGCGATTAGCGTATGCCCTTACGGGGAATACGCATCAAGCTCTAG
>CAMYZK010000298.1 GCA_947303825.1 uncultured Prevotella sp.
GATACACATTGTCTCGGCCAACGATATGCATGCCACTATATGGAACTTCCCCCAGCTGGCTGCCATAGTAGACAGCCTGAGGCAGATAAGTCCTAACCTGCTTGTTTTCTCGGGTGGTGACAACCGTACTGGCGACCCCATGAACGATAAGTACGACATACCGGCTTATCCCATGGTGGCACTGATGAACCAGGTGGGGTTCAATGCATCGGCTCTGGGCAACCACGAGTTCGACGTGCACTCGCTGGCCAGGCTTACGGGGCTGTCAAACTTCCGTTATCTCTGTGCCAATATGACTGCCGAACCGCAGACGGGCATAAGGACTGTACCTGCTCAGGTCTTTGATGTTGACGGTGTGAAGGTGGGAGTGGTAGGGGTTATTCAGCTCTCTCCCCAGGGCATTCCCAGCACACATCCCTCCAATCTGGAAGGTCTGCACTTCGTACCGGCACAAAGCGTGATAGGCAACTATGAATGGATGAGGCGTGACTGCGCCGTTACCGTTTTGCTGTCACACTTGGGTTATGACGATGACAGGGAGATGGCACGTCAGTTTCCGTGGCTCGACCTTATCATAGGAGGACATACCCACACGCAGCTGAATGGCAATGAGACCGAGAACGGAGTCCTCATTACTCAAAACAAGAACAAGCTGCGCAAGGTGACCCACATCACGTTGACCGTGGACAGCGGAAGGGTGGTAGACAAGAAGTCAGAATATATAGCAGTGCCGTCATTTCCGAAGAAGAATGCTGTTGTAGAGGAGATGGTGCGCTTCTTCAGCGACAACCCCAAGTTCCGCCGTGTACTGGCAAGGGCGGAAGCACCGTTTGGGGTGCGCGAGGAGCTGGCATGCCTGCTGTGCGATGCCCTTATGGAGGGATGCCAGGCAGAGATAGCAGTAGAGAATCCCGGTGGTGTACGCATCGATACACTCGCTGCAGGCAACATCACCGTGCGCGATGTGCTGGAGATGGATCCCTTCGACAACAATGCCGTGGTGCTCCACCTTACAGGCAACGAGATTCTCGAGATGATGCTCTCCTATTGCCATGACAAGCTGGAAAGCTTTCCCTTTGTAGGAGGCATGCGCTGTGTTGTCATCGCCGACAAGAAGAATCCCGGTCACATCAAGGACGTAAAGCTGCTTACCCTTGACGGTAAGCCTATGGACATGAAGCGCAAGTACCGCGTTGTGACAAACAGCTATGTGGCTGCCACTAGCAAGATTCCTGATGGAGCGGCCAATGTGCTTAATATCCAGACCACAGACCTGATAATGCAGTACCTGGAGAGGAAAGGCTCGGTAGACTATCACGGCATGCGGCGGCTGGAGATAAGACAATAGCTTTTGTACGTCAGTCAGTAAGGTCCAGCTCCACGGGGCAGTGGTCGGAACCAAGGATGCCGGTATGGATTCTTGCGTCGGCCACACGTGGACGCAGCCTGTCGCTCACCACGAAGTAGTCTATCCTCCATCCTGCATTCTTCTGGCGGGCCTGGAAGCGGTAGCTCCACCAGGAATATGTTACCTGCTCGGGATATTTCCAGCGGAAAGTGTCGGTGAAGCCGGCAGCGAGCAGCGTGCCGAATTTCTCGCGCTCCTCGTCGGTGAAGCCGGCATTGCGCCGGTTGGTCTTTGGGTTCTTGATGTCTATCTCCTCATGGGCGACATTCAGGTCGCCGCACAGTATGACGGGCTTACGGCTGTCCAGGTCTGTAAGATAGCTGCGGAAGTCGTCCTCCCATGTCATGCGGTAGTCCAGACGTTTCAGCCCGTCCTGCGAGTTTGGCGTGTAGCAGCACACCAGGTAGAAGCCTTCCATCTCAAGTGTGATGACACGTCCCTCGTGGTCGTGAGGCTCCTTGCCTATGCCGTAGCTTACGCTCAGTGGTTTATGACGGGTGAAGACGGCAGTGCCCGAATAGCCTTTCTTCTCGGCAGAGTTCCAATACGAGTCGTAGCCCTCGAAGGCAATGTCCATCTGGCCGGGCTGCATCTTTGTTTCTTGGAGACAGAAGAAGTCGGCATCCAGCTCGCGGAAGATGTTGCTAAAGCCCTTGCCTTCGCAGGCCCGTAGTCCGTTGACGTTCCAACTTATCAGTTTCATGTGTCTGTTATTGTTATAGTTGCTTATGTGGATGCTGCAAAGTTACGAAAAAGTTGAGAGCAAAACAAAAGAAATAATTCTTTTTTTTGCCGAGACATAGTAAGTTCGCGCTCATAGAGCGCAAAGTTACGAATAAATATTGAAAAGCCATCATGTTTGTTGGTTTTTCTTCATCCATGCCGTCTTGTTTGTATCTCTCCATAGGTGTCTGCCGGGCTTTGCTCTGTGGCTAATCAACATTCGTTCTGAAAAAGCTTGCAAACACCGTTTCTTTTTTGTACCTTTGCACCAAGCAAAACCAAAAAACAACTACTTATCATGCGTAAATTGGTATTATTTGCAGCAGTGCTGGCATCGCTTTGCACGCTGGCACGCGAGAGAAAGAACTTCGACAAGGGCTGGCTGTTCATGCTGGCCGACTCGGCAGTGATGGCATCGCTGACATATAATGACTGCCACTGGCGGACATTAGACGTTCCACACGACTGGGCTCGTGAGGGTGACTTCTCGGCAGGCAACCCCAGCGGAGCCGGAGGAGGAGCTCTGCCTGGTGGGGTGGGGTGGTATAGGAAACACTTTAGAATTGAAGAATTGAAAAATGGGAAAAAAGAAGAACTTCAATCCTTCAATTCTTCAACTTTTCAATTCTTCCTTGAGTTTGACGGAGTGTATATGAACGCTACGGTTTATGTCAACGGCAAAGAGGTGGGCTACAGACCTTACGGCTACAGCTCGTTCGAGTATGACATAACACCCTTTCTGCGCGATGGAGACAATGTGGTGGCCGTGCGTGTGGACAATAGTGACCAGCCCAACTCAAGGTGGTATTCGGGGTGTGGCATCTATAGGCATGTGTGGCTCACCAAGACGAATGCCCTGCACGTCAGGCACTGGGGGGTGCAGGTGCAGACTAGGGCCGACGGTAGACTGACGGTGACTGCCGACGTGGACAATCCCGGGAATGTGAAATATTCGCTGCGCCACACCGTTACCGATGCCCAGGGTAGGGTGGTGGCACGTGGCACATCGACGATGAAGGTAAGGAAGCCGCAGCTGTGGTCGTGCGACAATCCTTATATTTATAATGTATGCACGGAGGTGCTGGCAGGCGGGAAGGTGGTAGACCAGGTGAAGACGACAACGGGCTTCCGCGACTTCCGTTTCGATGCACAGACGGGCTTCTGGCTCAACGGCAAGAATATGAAGCTGAACGGTGTGTGCGAGCATCACGACTTCGGATGCCTGGGTGCGGCACTCAGCGAAGATGCCCTTCACCGCAAACTGACCAAGCTGAAGGCTATGGGCGTGAACGCCATACGCTCGTCGCACAACCCGCCTGCACCGGAGCTGCTGGCAATGTGCGACACCATGGGACTCATCGTGATGGACGAGGCCTTCGACATGTGGCGGCGGCAGAAGACGAAGGGCGACTATGCCCGCTTCTTCGACGAATGGCATGAGCGCGACCTCACCGACCTGGTGCTGCGCGACCGCA
>CAMYZK010000299.1 GCA_947303825.1 uncultured Prevotella sp.
TGAGCACTCAGTGCGAAATGAACTGGAAGAACACCTTTGGATGGCGCAAGGGGTTCATCAGCCCTCTCAGCCACCAGGTGCTCTGCAGACCTCCTGCGGCAATACGCCTCTTGCGCTTCGACTCCTCACGCATGCTGGCCGAACCATATTCACAGGCGTATGCCTCACTGGTATAGGCTATGCGGTGGCCGTCCTTCAGTAAGAGCATGGACATCATAAAGTCGTCGAGCAAGGCATTTGATGGAGCCTGCCTGTAGTGTTTCATGCGCACGGCAAAAAGCTCGCCCGCAGCACCCATGGCCGAGTAGAGCTCGCTGTCCCAACGCTTCAGGGCACTCTCGTACTTCCAGTAGAGGCCCTCGCCTTCGGCAGCCACCTGGCTGTCCGATGCTCCCGCCGCACTCTGCTTCGGGTCATGTTCGGCATTGCGCGAGGCCACACGTTTCTCTCCCGACACACAGCTCACGCCAGGCCTCATCATCTGGCGTACTATCTCTGTCAGGGCCTCGGCATTGAGCATCGTGTTGGCATCGGTAAAGACCACTAT
Organism: uncultured Prevotella sp.; assembly: GCA_947303825.1. GTDB lineage: Bacteria > Bacteroidota > Bacteroidia > Bacteroidales > Bacteroidaceae > Prevotella. The sequence continues at coordinate 548 of CAMYZK010000299.1, forward strand.
GTCAGATGTGTTCTCCCTCAGTCCGTGCTGCATGGCTGCCGCCTTGCCTCGCCTCTCAGGACTATATACAAGCTTCACCTCTGCGTACTGGCCAAGCAGCTCATTGGAGTTGTCGTCCGAACCGTCGGTAACCCACATTATACAGAGCTTCTCACGGGGATACTGAAGGCTCCTGATGTTCTGCATCTTCTCTACAATGACATCCTGCTCATTGTAGGCACATATCATAAGCGTAACGGTGGGCAACTCGTCACTGGGAGGCAGTGCAGGCAGCTTCTGCCGTCCCTTCACCATACGTTTCACCCTCACCGTAAGCCATAGCAGTATGGCGTAGCCCACGTATGTGTACACCACCAGGAAAAGGCATATCCAGAATACTGTCTTTAGTGCTGTCATGGTTTGAAGTGTAATAACGCTATTTTACTATAACTTTCTTTCCACCAACGATATAAAGCCCTTGCTTCAAGTCTTTCTTCTGGACATCCAGCCTTCGTCCGTCCATACTGAATATCTCTTCCTTCCCACTATGCCCTGCATTCACACTTGTGTCTTTTATGCCAGCCACTGTCTCGGCACTTACCGTTCCGTAGTAATACAGGCGGAAGTTATCAAAGATACACCAATAGCCGCTTGGCATCGACGTGCTCTTTATACCTATCTTCAGCTGTCCCAGGGTGGAGGTATAGGCCACGGCGTTGTCATACAGCCCTTTGGCGAAGTAGCGGCTTGCAGCCTGCATGTTGTCGGGTATATACTTGTTGCCGCCTACGGTCTTCTCCGTGCCGCCCAGCTTCTTGTCTTGTGCATCGCGTGCAATATGTGCCATCTTTTCGCTCTTTCCACCGGCATAGACAGTGGCATTCACTTTGTCATTGCCTGCGGCATAGTCTGCATATGCCTCCGACCACGAACCAGGTCTCTGGAATGCCTGCACCTTGAGCTGGAACGTTCCCTTGGGCAGTTTCTTCACCGTCTGATAGAAGTCGAAGGTTGTCTGAAAGAATTCTCCGCACGAGTAGCTTATCGTTGGAGTCGCCGACCATCCCTCAGCTGCGTCAATGCCCTGGTTCACTATCCTGTATGTCAGGTCGAAGGGTTTGCCCAGGTCGGTAGGTGTTGCCACATTCAGGAAGTCCAGTGCAGCGGCATTGGCCTCGTCGGCAAGTGTTGACAGCTCTGCCGGACTGTTGGCAGTCTCCAACTTCTGCTCGATGCCTTCAATTATCAAGGCGAAGGTGGCGTCGGCCTGTGCGTCGGCACAGGTATGTGGCACCTCAAGGAAAGCTTTCACGGGGGTGAGGGTCTGTCTCACCGTCTCTTTCATCTGTACCACGGCGGCCGCTTCAAACTGCGTTGTCTCTTCAGCCGTCAAGATGATCCATCTCTGTTGTGTGGCGGCGTTTGAAATGTCAAACTTCTTGGCAGCCGTGGCTCCGTTGGCATTGGCAGCCAGGCAGTATGGCGACAGGTTGCCCGTAGGATGTATTATCCAGTAGCCGCGCTGTGCACCGCTGCCGCTCCCCACGTCCACACGCCCGCGCATCAGGTGGAAGTTGTCGGCGTCTATGGCAGCATCTCTTTTCACCGTCTTTATCCCTCCCGAGTAGGTCATATACTGCCCTGTGGCGGCATTGCGCAGCTGGTAGTACTGGTTCTGTGGTGTGAAGGTGATGTACCATGCAGCGCTGTCGTTCTGCTGTACCTCGGCAGCCGTCATGTCACGCCACTTCAGCGTGCCCGAGGCCGTGGGGATGAGGTATGCAGAGTAGAGCCCGCGCTCGGCATCCTCGTTCTTCAGGTAGTATTTCACATCGTCCTCCTGCAGAAATGAGTAGTAGGGCTCGGCAAAGGTGTTCGACCGGTGCTCCAGCCCGTCCTCGCCCAGTGCCTGCCCTATCATGGCGTTGGCATAGTAGGTCTTCAGCTGTCCGTCGTCTTCTTGTGCACCGTTGATGCCGTAGGGCCACATGTGCTGCGTATCTCCATTAAGCAGGGAGCCGGTGGTGTTGTCCCAGAAGTCGAGGAATGCCGACACCCTTTCTCCCAGCCAGTGCCCCGTGCCGTCCCCTTCTCGCAGTATGCTTCCACTCCACTGTGTGGTGTAGGGTATGACGCCAAAGCCGTGCTGCATCTCGTGCATGATGGTCCCGGTGCGCTGGTAGCTGCTGTTGGCACCCATGTTTATCCAGGGCTGGTCCTTATAGGCACAGTCGGCGGTAGGCGTGCCGGGGCTGTAGCCTATGTCGAAGTGCTTCACCATCTCCGTGAGGTTGCTGAAGATGTCGCAGGCCTCCGTTGCAGCCTTGTTCACACGATTGTTGGTGGCATCATCGCCTCCGTTGTTATACCAGTAGGTGACGTTGCCCTTGGGCAGAGTGCTGAACTTGATGACGTCGCCATAGCCCACGCTGCCGTCCGATGCCTTGGCATAGCCCCTCATATAGTACATGGTGCCGGGTTCGAGGTCCTTCAGCACGAACACCGTACCGCTGCCGGCAGTCATGGTCTTCGTCGTGGTCTGGTCGTCGACGGTGGGCTCCGGGTGGGTGGCATAGCAGAATCCTCGCTGTGAGTACGAGCCACTTACCGTCAGTCGTCCGAACGCCATCGTAGCACCACGGGCATACTTCGGGTTTGTCGTGACCTGGGGCTGGGCCTGTGCATGGCCGGGGAAGGCCAGCAGCAGTGTGAGTACCAGGGCAGCGGCAGCAGGCATCTTGGGGTACTTGCGCCACCAGCCGTCCCAGCGCAGACGCATCACGCCGAAGAAAGCCTCCGAGAAAATGCCGCCCGACATCTTGCTGGTACCCTCGCGGCGGTTGACGAAGATTACCGGCACCTCCTTTACCTTGAATCCGATTTTGTAAGCTGTGTATTTCATCTCTATCTGGAATGCGTAACCTTTAAAACGTATCTTGTCTAACTCTATGGTCTGTAGCACCCTGCGGCGGTAGCACACAAAGCCTGCCGTGGTGTCGTGTACCTTGATGCCCGTTATCAGGCGCACATATTTCGATGCGTAATAGCTCATCAGCACGCGGCCCAT
>CAMYZK010000300.1 GCA_947303825.1 uncultured Prevotella sp.
TAATTTTGGTGCAAAGGTATGAAAAAAAAGTGAAATCACCAAATCTTAGGGGTCGTATGGGGTTGAATTTGGGGGTCACATTTAGAGATTTTGTACAAAAAGACCACTATCTTGAGAATCAGACGATTATACAAAATAGAGGTCTAAATAATTGATTTACTGTGGATTTATAATACTTTCCCCAGAAAACAAAGGGGTACTGATTTATTCCCACTCAATTGTTGCGGGTGGCTTTGAGGAGATGTCATAGCAGACACGGTTGACGCCACGCACTTTGTTGATTATTTCGTTGGAGACACGAGCCATGAAGTCGTAGGGCAGATGGGCCCAGTCGGCTGTCATGGCATCGGTGCTGGTGACAGCACGTAGGGCGATGGGATGCTCGTAGGTACGCTCGTCGCCCATGACGCCTACAGAACGTACTGTGGATAGGAGGATGACACCGGCCTGCCATATCTGGTCGTAGAGCGAGACCTCTATCTCACCATCGGTCATGGTGGCAGGAACACCGGCAGCCAGCACCCGTCGGGCCTCCTCGCCAGAAAGCTTTACCTTATACTCGCGCAGGGCGCGGATGTATATGTCGTCGGCATCCTGTAGGATGCGTACCTTCTCGGGGGTGATGTCTCCAAGAATACGGACGGCGAGGCCCGGGCCTGGGAACGGGTGGCGGGTGATAAGATGTTCGGGCATGCCCAGCTGACGCCCCACTCGGCGCACCTCGTCCTTGAAGAGCCACTTCAGCGGCTCGCACAGCTTAAGGTTCATCTCCTTAGGAAGTCCGCCCACGTTGTGGTGACTCTTGATAACCTTGCCCGTGATGTTGAGAGACTCTATGCGGTCGGGGTAGATGGTGCCCTGGGCAAGCCACTTAAGTTGAGAGTTCTTCGACGAGCGAAGCGGCAGAGCCGAGCGGAGAGTTGAGAGTTGAGAGTTTGCTACGCGAGCCTGCTCATTGAAGACTTCCACGAAGTCGCGGCCAATGATCTTGCGCTTCTGCTCAGGGTCGGTGACACCTGCAAGGTCGGTAAAGAACTTCTCGCTGGCATCGACACCTATAACATTAAGCCCCAGCACTTTATAGTCGTCCATAACCTGACGGAATTCATCCTTGCGCAGCATGCCGTGGTCTACAAAGATGCAGGTGAGGCGGTCACCAATGGCCTTATTGAGCAATACGGCCGCAACAGAGGAGTCAACACCTCCGCTAAGGCCAAGTATAACGCGGTCTTGTCCAAGTTGGACCTTCAGTTCGGCCACCGTGGTATCGACGAACGAGGCGGCACTCCACTCCTGACGCGAACCACATATATCAACAACGAAGTTGCGCAGGAGCTGCATACCCTGAGTGGTGTGGAATACCTCGGGATGAAACTGGACGGCGAAGATGGGGTTGGAGAGTTGAGAGTTCTTCGACGAGCGAAGCGGCAGAGCCGAGCGGAGAGTTGAGAGTTGAGAGTTTGCTTCCGCAGTTGCTGGAGGGCACCAGAAGGCGGCGTTGGTGACATCCTTTGTGCTTCCTATCACCTTGAAGCCGTCGGGGATAGCGGTGATGGTGTCGCCGTGGCTCATCCACACCTGTGAGCCGGGGTTGAAGCCACGGAACAGTGGGTTCTCTAGGTCGATGGTCTCCAGATGGGCACGTCCGTACTCTCGGCTGTCGGCCTTCTCCACCTTGCCGCCAAGGGTGTGAGAGATGAACTGTGCTCCATAGCAGATACCCAGCACAGGAACCTTGCCCACGAACTGCGAGAGGTCTACATGGAATGCCTCGGGGTCGTGAACGGAGTAAGGCGAGCCGCTGAGGATGACACCGATGACATCGGCATCATTGCCAACAGGATATTTGTTGTAAGGTAATATCTCACAAAATGTATCGAGCTCACGCACTCGCCGTCCGATGAGCTGTGTGGTCTGCGACCCGAAGTCAAGAATGATTATTTTCTGTTGCATATAACTCTTATCAGGGGCTTTACCCCTGCCTGTGTTGTGTCGCCCCTTCGGGGCTTAACTCTTAACTCTCAAAGTCAGTCTCATGGTCGAGTTTCTCCAGGAAGTCGTCGTACACCTCCTGTTCTACGTCGCCCATGGTGAACTCTTTCTCGGCATCCTTGCGTATCTCGGCTATCCATGCACGGCGTGCACGCACATAGTCCTGACGTATTCGCTCACAAGCCTGCTCGTCAATCTGTTCCAGCTTGTAGTAGTCGAGAATAAGCTGATAGCTCCATGCCCAGCGGTAGTCGCTGTAGTTGTTGTTGATGTCTTCAAAGCGGTTGAGCACATCTTGTATGTTTTCGATGGCCCCGCTCTTAATGTCGTTGATGAGTCTCTTCTCCTCGCTCTCTGGAAGCAGCAGTCCGGAGAGGTCAGACCAGTTGCCTTTGCCCACCTCTGACTTGGGATTGCCGAAGAATCCTTCCTTCTGTGCACGTTTGAGCACTGCCCCCATGAATATGCGCAAGGCAATGTCGTAGTACTTCAGTCCTTTACGCAACGACGATGCGTTGATGACGTACTCATGGAAGTTGTAGGTGGTGACGTTGTCGCCCGAGGCAGCACGCAGGCTCTCCAGTATCTTTATGCCTTGCAGTATCTCTCCCACGGTGAACGGCGAGAGCCAGTCGAAGTTGATGATGGACTTCTTAGACTGCTTCGAACGCTTGTCGCGCTTTGGCCATTTCTTGATGTCGCGGTACAGTCCAACTGTGGTGATGTTGCGGCCTGGCGACAGGTACATGGTCTCTCCGTATGCTATGAGATAGCTGAAAGGCAGGCAACGCGTGTCTGGGTGGTGCATCAGTTTGCCGAAGCAGACACTGAACGCTCCTATGGTAGCGGGCATGAGCACGTAAGAGCCTGAAGCCGTCTTTGTTCCGCGCTCCAGTGTGCCATAGTGCAAAGGTCCCATCTTGTAAGCATGGTTGGAGAAGTTGGTGTTGGAGCCTGCATTGTAGAAAGAGAACTGTCCGCCTATCAACAGGCTTGACTTGTGGTGGCTGGCAGAGAAAGGACCGCAGAAAGCGGCGCAAGCCTCGCCGTTTGCCATGAACGAGTTGGCGAAGAACAGCGATGCCTCGGCAGTGAAGCCGTTTGTTATCTGGCAAGCCTCGCCCACGAAGCAGTCCTGCATCTTCACAGAGTTGTTGATAGAGCAGCCGTCGCAGATGATGCTGTTCTCGCAGATGACGCCTGTACCGATGAATACACTGGCATCTTCCGAGCTAAGTATGGTGCACTCGTTGAGGCGGGCGCAGCCGCTGATCTCGCAGTCGCCCTTGATGACAGTGTTGGTGATGTCCTTTGTGTTAATAATCTTTACTCGGTTGCCAATGATGCCACGCTCTGGGGTGCTTACGCGAACCTCGTCGTCAATGAGCTGGCGCAGCCGCTGCATCAGCTCCTTGTCTCCGTGGTGCTTCACCATGAACGAAGCCAGCTGAGAGTTGAGCTCACGGAACAGGACAACGTTGCCGTCGCCCATCTCGTTGAGCACGGATATCATGGAGCCGGCACCATAACTGGCACCCTCGGTGGTCTCCAGGGTAGAGATATTAGAGATGTAGCAGTCGTCGCCGATGGTGTAGTTG
>CAMYZK010000301.1 GCA_947303825.1 uncultured Prevotella sp.
GGTCATCTCGAGGCTTGCCATTGTCTGCGGAACGTTTCTTGCCGAGTCGGGATTATGCATTACAGCCAGGCTTTTGTCTATATTGGCCAAGGAGAAATACCTCCCTCCAAATCCCATGGCATCTGTCTGGCTGTGAAGCACGCTGTCAAGGGCGTCGCACAGAGCCATCTGACGTGGAGACGCCATCCATTTCCATTCTCCACCCTTGCGGTAGTATTCATATCCCATGCGGTCAACGAATGTGGAGTCGCGCTTTATGTCTTGATTAAGCAGCTGCTTCTGTGCCTCTGCTGCATTTTTCTTGTAGAACTGCTCTTTCTCCAGTTCTACGGGATCGGTTGTCTGTGCCTCTGCCTCAGCTTTCTTTTGCTCTTGTTTGCAGGCAGAAATATTCAGGGCTAGCAGTATGGCCCCTGCAATGGCTAGCGCACGGTAACCTTGCGCACCACTTTTCCTACTTTCAAAATGTAACACCCTTTAGGAAGATTTAGTTCTACACGTTGGGCCGGACCCTCTATCTTGTAAGTTGCCACAGTCTTTCCTGTGAGCGACACTACTTCCAGTGTCTTTCCGCTGGCTCCCTGCACGCTGACGATGTTTCCGTCAACGCTGAGTGCTGGTGCCGGCTCTTCTATTTGCTCTGCAATTCCCATCTCGCTTACCATAAACGGGGTTGCACTGGCATTGCTAGCTAAAAATGTCAGTGCTATGCAGGCTGCAATGAGCGTAAATTTTCTTCTCATGCGTAAACAATAATTTATATTACCGTGCAAAATTACTGAAAAAAAATGTTTCGGCCAAATTTTTTGTCGAAAAATTCCCTTTTAGATGTCAATTACGTCCATTTCATTGGTGAGGAAGCTGTTTGCGAACACTTCCCTTGCCTCGTCGAGCAATATGTTCTCGTTGGCATATCTGGCACTGTAATGTCCCAGCAGCAGTTTTCCTGCATTGGCGTCGCGTGCCACCATTGCGGCCTGCCTTGCCGTGGAGTGGTAGTATTTGTCGGCTCCGTCGGCCTTGTCCTGTGCGTATGTACTTTCATGGTAGAGTGTGTTTACGCCTTCCACCATCTTGTGCAGATGTGGCATGTATCGAGTGTCCGAGCAGTAAGCGTAGCTGCGTGGCGGGTCGGGTGGTGTTACTAGCCTTTCATGGGGTATAAAGGTGCCGTCTGGCAGTGTATAGCCCCGTCCGGCTTTAATGTTGTTTATCTGCGACACAGGTATTTCATACATGTCTATCATGTCGCGCCTGATGTGTGGCAGGGTGGGCTTCTCGCGGAACAGGAATCCAGAGCAGGGCATGCGGTGTTCCAGGGGTATTGTCTCTACTGTCAGCGACTTGTCTTCAAATATTACTTGCTGCGTGGTGGTGTCTATGGTGTGGAACACCACTTCGTAGCCTATGCTGTAGTTGAAGAACACCCTGAGCTGCTGGTCTAGCATGGGTTTCATTTCGACTGGCGCATGTATGTGCAGCGGTGCTGTCCTTCCCAGCAGACCGAAGGTGCTGATGAGTCCTATCAGACCGAAGCAGTGGTCGCCGTGCAGGTGAGTGATGAAGATGTTTCCTATTTTCTCGAATGGCAGCGACGAGCGCCGTATCTGCAGCTGCGCCCCCTCGCCGCAGTCTATCATGAAGTATTTCCCACGGCATTCCAGCACCTGCATAGAAGAGTAGTGGCGCACTGTGGGCAGTGCGCTGCCGCATCCCAGTATGTGTGTGCAGAATGGTTCCATGTTCAGAACAGGTTTAGAATGTCGTCTTCGTCTTCGTCAAACTTTATTCCCAGGTCAACTTCTGGTTCGGGCCTGTATCGTCCGTACTCGAACGACTCCTCCGAGTTCTTTATTTGCAGCGAGTCTTTAGTCATCTTCACTATCTCGTAGGCCTGTGTGGTGAAGATGCCGGTGTCGTCGTCTCTTGTCTCCTCTATGAGCAGTTTGCCGTTGAAAATTCTCCACGACTTGTACATCAGGTCTCCCTGTTGCTCAAAGCTCTCTGCCTCTCCGCCGTCTTTAATCACGATGCCAGAAGGCGAGCTGCCGTCGTAGGGGCTAGGCATCACCCACTGTCCCAGCAGGTTGTTCTTGTTTATGGTCATAATGGCCTTGGTGCTGTCTCTTGTTGCCAGCACGTAGATCTCGTCGCCTTTAGAGAAGCCTGCAAAGATTTTGTCGTTTTTCCTTGCCTCTGTCAGGTCTATGTAGATGGTGTCGTTGGTCGACGTTATCAGCTGTAGCCTGTCGGCAGTAGATGCTGCTCCGCAGAATCCGTAGATGGTGGAGTCTGTCTCGGCCACGGCGTCTGTTGGTGGCTCGTATCCGTAAGTAGGTTTCTTACCCAGGTCGCATGCTGCCAGGCTCAGTGTCAGTGCCATTGCGGCAAATAGATACTTCTTCATATAGATTGCGTTTTTAGTGTTTATTGTTCATTGCTTTTTGCCTCGTTCCACAGCTTGTCCATTTCTTCCAGGCTCATCTCTGTCAGGGGCCGTCCTGAGCGCAGGCTGTGCTGCTCTATGTAGTTGAACCGCCTTATGAACTTTGCGTTGGTTCGTTCCAGCGCATTGTCGGGGTTGAGCTTGTACAGCCTTGCCGCATTGACCACACTGAAGATGAAGTCGCCCAGCTCGTTGGTCGATGCCTCTTTGTTGCCTTTTTCCAGTTCGGCTTCGAGTTCGGCCAGCTCTTCGCGCACCTTGTCCCACACGTCTTCGCGCTTCTGCCAGTCGAAGCCCACGTTGCGTGCCTTGTCCTGAATGCGGTATGCCTTTATCAGTGAGGGTAGGGCGGCAGGCACTCCAGATAGCACGGTCTTGTTGCCGTCTTTCTCTTTCAGCTTTATCTGTTCCCAGTTCTGCAGCACCTCGTCTGCCGTGCGTGCCTGGGCAAACTCGCGTTCGCTGTCGGTCTCTCCGTAGGGCAGTGGCAGGGGCTTGTCTTTCCCCACCTGACTGGGGTGGTAGATGTGTGGGTGCCGGAAGATGAGCTTGTCGGCCTGTTGCCTCAACACATCGTATATGTCGAAGCTTTGCTGTTCGGCCCCTATCTTGGCGTAGAAGCACAGGTGCATCATCACGTCGCCCAGCTCTTTCATCGTGTCGTGCCGGTCGCCTCTGGCCAGTGCGTCGCACAGCTCGTATGTCTCCTCTATGGTGTTTGGACGCAGGCTCTCATTGGTCTGTTTCTTGTCCCACGGGCATTTCTCTCGCAGCTGGTCCAGCACGTCGAGCAGCCGTCCGAAGGCCTGCATCTGTTCTTCTCTGGTATGCATTCGTTGTTTCTTGTTTCTGTTGACGATGCAAAGATAAGCAAATTTTCTGAAACGAACAAAACTATGTATTTTTTTTTGCGCATCGCTCAAATATATCAATCACTCTACCGTCATTATAATTACAGATAGACACTGTATACTGTACAGCTGACGTCGATAGCGATGCAAGAGAATGCAATACAATTAATATGTTTTTTTGGCGCACCCGGATTTTTCCGTGGCTGACCTCCACAGGCCATGCATGACTGCATAAGCAAAGG
>CAMYZK010000302.1 GCA_947303825.1 uncultured Prevotella sp.
GGAACTTCAGGATACCCAGGTTTACACTCTTGTGATAACGCAGACCGCCTTTGTACGGGCCGATAGCGTTGTTGTGCTGGATGCGGTAACCCATGTTGGTCTGAACCTTTCCCTGGTCGTCAACCCATGTGATGCGGAACTCGCATACACGATCGGGGATGCAAAGACGCTCGATAAGGTTGGCTTTCTCAAACTCGGGGTGCTTGTTGTACTCTTCCTCGATGGTGGGAAGAACCTGAGAAACTGCCTGGATGTACTCCGGCTCATTGGGGAAGCGCTGCTTCAACTGCTCTACAACTTGTGCTGCATTCATAATCTTTTTACTTTAAATTTGATGAACTATTTTTGTGAGTTTTTGTTTGGTTTTCTTTCTTTTCGGGTGCAAAGTTAAAGCAAAAAACTTAATTGTGCAACATTTTATCTGGTTTTTTTATAAAAAACTTTCTTTTTGTCATATTTTTATGATTTCTATCAACTTTTTGACAGTTTCAGTCTCTCCCTTGGCTTCATGCGGGCATATACTCGCCATCCATTGGCGCCATCCGAGCATTTGTCCAGATAGTCTTCCTCGTACATGTGCTCGTATGCTTCCATCTCAAAGGGGTTCAGTCGGTAGGCAGCATTTCGCATGTGTCTGTTCATGGGGAGTGCGCGCAGGCAATACCATATATATAATGTGTAGAAGCAGAACCAGGAGTTGTGAAGCGACTGAGCCTGGCGCAGGTGTATGGTCTCATGCCTCTTAAGATTGCTGCTGTTGTTTGTGTGGGCGTTTATGGTGTCGGCTTCTTCCTGTGAGTGAACAAGGATATATCCGAAGAATGTCATGGCTGAATAGTTCTTTCTCAACCAGAAGCTTTCTCTTATGGCTTTCATCTCTACTACACGGCTGGGGTTGCGAAACCGGAACATCAGCCAGATTATCTTGAATGGATTTCTCATCTGTTTGCTTTTTTGTGCCTACAAAATTACATTTTTTCCTGACAAAAAGCAAGCAATTAGGAAAAAAACAGTAACTTTGCATCACTATTGCATGGTATTCTTTCATAAGGACAGTTTTTTTGCCTCTACATTATTTTATAAGGATAGTCTCATTATGGTTCAGGAAATACAATTACGTGTACTGCCTCATCTGGCAGCCAATACAGACAGTCTGCGTCAGTATGTGTCAGAAGAGAAAGGTATCGCCATGAGTGCCCTGAAGGGGGTGCGAATACTGAAGCGTTCAATAGATGCCCGTCAGCGCACTATCTTTGTCAACCTTAAGGTAAGGCTGTATGTGAACGAGCTGCCTTGCGACGATGTTTTTCCTTGCATTGACTACCCCGATGTGTCAGCGGCAAAGCCTGTGATAGTGGTCGGAGCAGGGCCTGGTGGCCTCTTTGCCGCGCTGCGCCTTATAGAACTAGGTCTGCGGCCTGTTGTCCTGGAGCGTGGCAAGGATGTTCATGAACGCAAGAAAGACTTGGCCGCCATTGCACGTACACAGCAAGTTGACGAGGAGAGCAACTACTGCTTCGGTGAAGGTGGTGCAGGTGCCTATAGTGATGGAAAACTCTTTACACGCTCGAAGAAACGGGGCAATACCGACAAGATACTTCAGGTGTTCTGTCAGCATGGAGCATCAACCGACATTCTTTGCGATGCTCATCCCCATATAGGTACCGACCGATTGCCGCAAGTCATAGAGGCGATGCGTAACACTATTCTCAGCTGTGGAGGCGAGGTGCTTTTCAGTACAAAGATGACCCGTCTGCTGTTTGAGAATGATACAGTAGTGGGGTGTGTAGCTGGAGAAAGAGTTTTTTCAGGGCCTGTGATATTAGCTACAGGACACTCTGCCAGAGACGTTTACGCATATCTTAATGAAGCAAAGGTTGAGATAGAGCCGAAGGGCATTGCCGTAGGAGTGAGACTTGAGCATCCGGCGCATTTGATAGACCAGATTCAGTATCATAGCAAGGAGGGTAGGGGACAGTGGCTTCCTGCTGCCGAATACTCGTTTGTCACTCAGGTTGACGGACGTGGAGTCTATTCGTTCTGCATGTGTCCCGGTGGCTTTGTCATTCCGGCAGCGACAGGACCTGGACAGGTGGTGGTCAACGGTATGAGTCCTGCAAGCCGAGGGACACAGTGGAGCAATAGTGGCATGGTGGTTGAAGTACGCCCGGAAGATATTGACGGCGACGACGTGCTGCGTGTCATGCGCTATCAGGCTCGACTGGAGCGAGACTGCTGGCAGCAGGCCAACATGCGACAGACGGCTCCTGCCCAGCGAATGACAGACTTCGTTAACGGCAAACTGAGCTATGATCTGCCCCGCAGCTCGTATGCTCCAGGACTCGTCTCGTCGCCGTTGCATTTCTGGATGCCTCAGCCTGTCACGACACGTCTGCAGCAGGGATTCAAGGCCTTCGGACGCCAGGCCCATGGGTTCCTTACAAACGAGGCTGTAATGATAGGAGTGGAGACACGTACTTCAGCCCCAATACGTATTGTCCGTAATGCAGAGACGCTACAGCATGTCCGCATAAAAGGTCTTTTTCCTTGTGGCGAAGGTGCAGGCTATGCTGGCGGCATAGTGTCGGCAGGGGTTGACGGAGAGCGCTGTGCTGAGATGTGTGCCAGGTGGATAGCTGAAAATTAAAAAAAACAAAAGCAGAAGTAAATTCTTCTGTTTTAACTTTTCTCTTTGCACTTTTTTTCGTACCTTTGCACCCCAAAAAGAGAAAGCATTATTACATAGGTATGGAAATTGCAAGCAAATACGACCCCAGTGAGGTCGAAGGTAAATGGTATAAGTATTGGTTAGATAACAAGCTCTTCAGTTCAAAGCCCGATGGCCGTGAGCCATATACAATAGTCATTCCGCCTCCCAATGTGACCGGTGTGCTACACATGGGGCACATGCTCAACAACACTATTCAAGATATTCTAGTGCGCCGTGCACGCATGGAAGGTAAGAATGCATGCTGGGTGCCAGGGACTGACCATGCTTCTATTGCCACGGAAGCCAAGGTGGTGAAAAAGCTTGCCGGTGAGGGCATTAAGAAGCGTGACCTCACCCGCGAACAGTTCCTGGAGCATGCCTGGGACTGGACCCACGAACACGGAGGCATCATCTTGAAGCAGCTACGCCGCCTGGGTGCATCGTGCGACTGGGACCGTACTGCTTTCACCATGGACGAGAAACGCAGCGAGAGCGTGATAAAGGTGTTTGTCGACCTCTATAACAAGGGACTTATCTACCGTGGCCTGCGCATGGTGAACTGGGACCCGAAGGCACTGACAGCCCTATCTACAGAAGAGGTTGTCTATAAAGAGGAGAAGAGCCACCTGTTCCATCTCAAATACTATGTGGCCGATCCGGAAAATCTGGAAATTCCGGAAAGTCCGGAAGAATCCGGCAACGTCATCCACCACGACGAGCGTGGCTACTATGCCGTTGTCGCTACTACGCGCCCCGAGACCATCATGGGCGATACCGCCATGTGTATCAACCCCAAGGACCCGAAGAACCAGTGGCTCAAGGG
>CAMYZK010000303.1 GCA_947303825.1 uncultured Prevotella sp.
TCTCCAGACAAGACAGGACTCTCTGAACTATGTTGCTGAACTTGAGGCTGACCTCGCTAAAGAGCCAGACAATGAAGTGTACTTCGGAACTCTTGTAAACATGTATTCTGGATTGAACATGGAAGATAAACTCGATGCTCTCTTCACAAAGAAACTCCAGAACGATCCTGACAACTTCGTGGTATGGGCTGTAAGAGGACAAAATGCTATGCTCGGACAGAAGCTTGAAGAAGCTGTGGACTGCTTCAAGAAAGCTCTTAAGACACAGCCTGACAATGCACAAATCCTTACATATCTCGGCGCTTGCCAGCTCGACAGAGGTTCAAATGCAGAAAACAAGGCTGCTGGAAAGACCGGACGTGTGCCAAAAGAGGCTATGGACCAAATCAGACCGATTTACGAGGAGGCTCTCGGATACTTGGAGAAAGCAAAGCAGCTCGACCCGAATAAGGAGAAAGCCAACTGGGGATATCCATACTATCGCTGCTGCTACCAGCTCTACGGTGCTGACGATCCACGTACCACAGAAGCTGAGAAGTATTCACACTAATAAATTTGTAACATAATATTTTAGAAAGAGGGCGTGTCAATATTTAATGATACGCCCTTACTCTTTTGGATATGCCAAATGCATCAATATGAAGGTGTGTAAAAATGGAGAATTATTCGTAATTTTGTAAATATAATCGTTAATACATTCATACTTCACTTAAGCCTAAGAAGAATACATTATTATATTATGGATCAGAAAACGATTTTCAAGAGGGTGGCGAACTACAAGGAACTGCATGCCTATCAGAAGGCAGAGATTCTGGTGCTGCTGACAGACGTGTTCTGCAAACGGTTCCTACCTCTCTATGGTGACCGTCGTGTGGATCAGATGAATATGGCAGCACGCTGTGGAAAGCAGAATATCGTGGAAGGTTGTGAAGACGGACAAACCAGTACAGAGATGGAGGTGAAGTTGGTGAATGTGGGGCGTAGCAGTTTTCAAGAGTTGCGTGAAGACTATGAAGATTACCTCAAACGCAACGGCCTACAGATATGGGACAAGAATCATCCCCGCTTTGATAAAATGATTCTGTTCTGCCGCAATAACAACCATTGGGATGCCTATAAATCGCTATCAGAAACACTTTCTGCAGAGGAGTTTTGCAATATGGCGCTGACACTGTGCCATATCACAGACAAGATGATTTGTGGCTACTTAAATCATCTGGAGAAGACTTTCAAGGAGGAAGGTGGTATCAAGGAACGGATGCACGCTGTCCGCACCGGCTACCGCCAGGAGCAAGACGCCCGCCTGAAAGCCTTAGAGGCTGAAAATGCTGCGCTAAAACGGCGGATAGCAGAGCTGGAAAGAGCCCTGAAGAATAAAGGCTAGTGGCTGGCCTGGGATTTCTAGTGTCTCTAGTATCTCTAGTATTTCTAGTAAGACTAGTATAACTAGTGATACTAGTATAACTAGTGATACTAGGAAAACTAGTGATACTATTATTCTGTGGTTTTTATTGCTTTGCAGCGATAAATTGTAAAAAGTCTTTAAATCATCGGAATCACTATACCCATTTGAAGATAATTCACTACCTTTGCACCGGAACTTGACGCTACAATGAAGAAATTATTATTCTTTCTCATAGCTGTGGCTCTTGCAACAGGAGCAAATGCACAGAAAAAGGCTATTGCACAGGCGCGTACATACATCAAAAGCGGGAAAGACCTGGAGAAAGCTGAAAAATTGATGAACGACCTGCTGCGTGACTCAGCAAACCGTGACAACCAAAAAATATGGCTGGCACTTGGAGATGCAGTTAGGATGCAGTATGAAAAAGGTAATGAAAAGCTTTACCTGAAGCAAAAATACGACACTACAGCTCTGTTCAACAATGCTAAAAAGCTTTTTCTCATATACGAGTCGTTCGACAGCATTGATGCATTACCTGACAAAAAAGGAAAGGTGCAGCTCAAATACCGCGACAAGCATGCACAGATACTAAACGCTATGAGGCCCAACCTCTATAATGGAGCATCATTTTACTTAAGGAAGTTGGACTACAAAAATGCGTGGGACTACTACGACATTTACCTTCAATGTGCCGAACAGCCACTTTTCACTGGTTACAACTATGCGGAAAACGACACCCTTATGAAAACTGCTGCTTATCGGGCTTTATTTTGTGCCCATAGGATGCAGGATATGGATAAAACCTACAAGTATCTGGAAATGGCAGAAAAGGACTCCTCTCTGCTCGACAATATTTGGAGGTATTTAGCTGAAACACAGATATATAATGCTGATACTACAGCATACGTTGCAACGCTGAAAAAAGGCTTCGGCAAATACCCGGCACATCCGTTCTTCTTTCCAAGATTGGTGGATTATTATAATATGAAGCAGATGCCAGATTCTGCCGACTTGTTCGTCAGCAACGCATTGGCAACCGACAGCACCAACACTCTATTCTTGTTCGCAAAAAGTACCATATTGCTGAATGCACAAAAATAGGAGGAATGTATTGATGTGACACAAAAGCTCATGGCTCTCAATGATTCCATTCCAGAAGCATACTGCAATATGGGACTGGCATTCTTCAATCAGGCGCTGATGTTGGATGCAACAGGAAAACGGACAAGGAAAAAACGGCAGGCAGTGAACCAGCTGTATGAGAAAAGCTTGCCATATCTGGAAAAGTATAGGGAGATGGAACCACAGCAGCAAAGCAAATGGGTGCCCGCTCTATACACTATATATCTAAACCTCAATATGGGTAAACAGTTCGAGGAAATAGATAGAATAAGGGAAAATATGACCCAATGACATTTATTCAATTATTATAAATAGGTGCTCAATATTAGTCAATTGTATCTTATTATTAGTCTTGAAAACCTGCTAATAATGTTGAACATGACAAAGATTGCATAAATGATAAAAACATGCAAAAATGCAAACTCCAAGTGGCAAATTGCAAGCTAAAACTAAAAAATGTTAAACAAATTGACATATTTTAAATACAAAATGACATAAAGTTGTAAAAACAACACTGATTATTTGCTCATTCCAACAAAATGGAGTAATTTCGCAACCGATTTTAAAACTTTAAAAAACCATCCAGATGAAGAAGTACAATTTCAATGCAGGACCATCCATCCTCCCAAGAGAGGTAATCGAAAAAACAGCCCAGCAGATCTTAGATTTCAATGGCAGCGGACTGTCACTTGCCGAGATCAGTCACAGAGCCAAAGATTTCCAGCCAGTGGTCGATGAGGCAGTTGCTCTCATTAAAGAGCTGTTGCAAATACCAGAAGGTTATTCTGTAATTTTCCTTGGAGGAGGAGCTTCACTCGAATTCTGCATGATTCCCTACAATTTCCTCATCAAAAAAGCTGCATATCTTAATACAGGTACATGGGCCAAGAAGGCCATGAAGGAAGCAAAACTCTTTGGTGAAGTGGTGGAAGTGGCTTCCTCCGCTGATGCCAACTACACTTTCAT
>CAMYZK010000304.1 GCA_947303825.1 uncultured Prevotella sp.
TTTTCCCTTCAAAGCAACACACCTTGGGGCCTTTGTCGCTTAATCAACAGAAGACGGTGAAAGTGTTGTAAAATAGGTTCATGATCAAGATCAACGCGGAGAATGTTAATAAATACTGCTGTAACTCGGTTCTGTTCGATATAGAGACGACAGGCCTTGATCCCGAGAGAGACAGGATAATCGAGATCAGTGCATTGAAGATTGTGTGTGGGGACGTTGTTGAGGAATTCTCGACACTCGTCAATCCTGGCGTACATATTCCTGACCTGGCTTCCGACATAAGCCGGAAGATGAACCAGATAGACTTCGACCCCGCAGAGCTCAATGCCATAGAGAACAGACTTGACACACTCAACTCGCTGGAAAAGAAATACCGGGTGCAGACCGTTGAAGAGCTCATAACCATAAAAGACGAGACAGCAGAAAAACTCAGTGACATAGACGGTGGCGACGAGCTGCTACAGTCTTTGGAGCATGAAGTACAAGAGCTGTTGCTGCAGTGCCGCAACATGGGAAAGACACTCAGCTCCAGACGACAGAAAGCGGCAAAGGCCATCGAAGAGCAAATGGAGAAACGGCTGGAAGCCCTGGGCATGCCTAACGCCAGATTCAAAGTCACACTCGAAGCCGACACAGAAAACGGGATGCCGACACTAACAGGCTTCGACCGACTGACGCTGATGTTCACGGCCAACACCTCGTCGGCACTGCAACCAATAGCTCAAGTAGCCTCAGGAGGAGAGATAGCAAGGGTCATGCTGGCCCTTAAGACCATGATAAGCGGTAAGGTGAAACTGCCAACTATCATCTTCGACGAGATAGACACCGGAGTCAGTGGCAAGATAGCCGAACAAATGGCTGTGATAATGGCAGAGATGGGCTCGTCGAACAGGCAAGTCATCAGCATCACCCATCTGCCACAGATAGCAGCCAAAGGCACCAACCACTATAAAGTTTACAAAGAAGATAACAAACAGGGAACGGCAAGTCACATGATTAAGCTGACACAAGACGAGCGTATAGCCGAGATAGCCCAGATGCTGTCGGGAAGCAACGTCACTGCCGCAGCCTACCAAAATGCAAAAGAACTGTTAAGATTATGAAGAAAGTCATCATCTTTTTATGCCTGTTGGCTACAGCACTCACCGCTGCGGCACAACCATCTTGGGTAAAGAAAAACGCCAAGGCACTGTTCAGGATCACCACCTTCGACAATAGTGGAAACCTGCTGTCGAGCGCAAACGGCATGTTCGTAAGCGAAAACGGAGAGTGTATCAGCAGTTACCAGCCTTTCAAGGGGGCCAGCCGCGCCACCGTAATCGACGCAAAGGGCAACGAATATCCCGTAGAGGCAATACTTGGAGCCAACGACACCTACGACGTGGTGAAGTTCCGCGTGGCAGCAAAGAAAAC
Organism: uncultured Prevotella sp.; assembly: GCA_947303825.1. Classification (GTDB taxonomy): domain Bacteria; phylum Bacteroidota; class Bacteroidia; order Bacteroidales; family Bacteroidaceae; genus Prevotella. The sequence goes on from CAMYZK010000304.1 coordinate 1,414, forward strand.
ACCCTGCCTTGCCATTTCGCAAAACAACGCCGAGGAGAACAGCGACGTATGGATGATACCACAAAAGCAGCAAAAACAAGTTGTCAAGGGCACCGTCACCAAGACAGAGAAGTTTGGAACGGCTGGATACGCTTTCTATACCATTGACATCGCCTCGGGAGAAGAGAACGACGGAATGCCCATCTTCAACGAAGCAGGAGACGTGCTTGCCTTGATGCTGAAGTCGATGTCTACCGGCAACAACACCTGCTATGCCGTCTCAGCACTCTTTGCCGACAGCCTGAAGACTTCAGGACTAAGCATCAACGACCCTGCCCTGAAAGCCATCAACATAAAAAAGGCACTACCCACCGATGTAAACCAAGCCCTGTTGACGCTCTTCATTGCAGGGCAGGCAACCGACTCTGCCGCATACGTACAACTGGTAGACGACTTTATCGTACAGTTTCCCGACAATCAAGACGGCTATGAATACAGGGCAAGGATAGCAGCTGGCGAAAACCGCTTTGCCGATGCCGACCGTGACATGGAGAAAGCAATAAAAGTGGCAGCAAAACCCGACGAGGCACATTTCAGCTATTCGCGCATGATTTACCAGAAAGTGATTTACGCACCAAAGCCAGAATACGAGTCGTGGACGCTCGATCATGCCATGGAAGAAGCCAAGGCTGCCTACGAGAAGAATCCCCTTCCAGCCTATCTCCAGCAGCAGGCCTATATACTCTATGCACAGAAGAAATACGACGATGCCTCCGAGCTATACAAGGAACTGACAACAAGCTCACTACGGTCGCCCGAAGTCTTCAGTGAAGCATCGCGCTGCCGACTCATGGCAGGCGACACCGTGCAATACATGGCCCTGCTCGACTCTGCCGTAAGCCTCTTCTCACGCCCATACCTCAAGGAAGCCGCCCCTTACATCCTGGCAAGGGCCGAGGCCAGGCTTGAATACAAGAAATACCGCGATGCCACCAACGACCTCAACGAATACGAGAAGCTGATGGCTGCACAGGTTAACGACTCGTTCTACTATCTCCGTTTCCAGGCAGAGACAGGCGGGAGACTGTTCCAGCAGGCTCTCAACGACATTGCAAAAGCCATCAGCATGAATCCTAGCCAAGAGCTATACTATGCCGAGAAAGCCTCGCTGGAAGTGCGTGTCGGACTATACGACGAAGCGATAGCCACGGCCGAGGAATGCATCAAGACCGCTCCACAATACAGCGACGGCTACCTCTTCCTTGGATTGGCACAATGCATGAAGGGAAAGAAAGCCGAGGGAGTGAAAAACCTTACCAAGGCAAAGGAGCTGGGCGACAGTCAGGCCGATGCTCTTATAGAGAAATATGGGAAATAGTACTCCTATTCCCTTTTCGTAACTTTGCTTCGCATCCAGACAAGGGAACCGATACTGCCATAGAACAACCCATCGGCAAACACACAGAAACTTGTAAATAGAAATATGGAATACATGTCTCAGGAAGGCTACGACAAACTAGTAGCCGAACTACGCCAGTTGGAGAGCGTTGAACTGCCCAAGGTAAGGGAGGCTATTGCTGAAGCCCGCGACAAAGGAGACCTCAGCGAGAACTTCGAGTATCATGCAGCCAAGCGAGAGCAGGCCAGACTTCTTGGCAGAATACGCTTCAAACAGAGAGTACTGGAATTTGCAAGGGTCATCGATACAAAAAGACTTGGCTCGGACAGTGCCGGACTGCTCACAAAGGTAGAGATTACCAATTTAGCCAATAACAGCAGGATGACTTATACGATTGTCAGCCCACATGAAGCCAACTTATTGGAGAAGAAAATCTCCATCAAGTCGCCCATTGCCCAAGCCCTTCTTGGCAAAAAGGCCGGTGATACCGTGGAAGTAAAAGTGCCAGCAGGCATCCAGCGCTTCAGAATAGAAAGCATATCATTATGAATATTAGTTAAATAAAGTTTAAAAACAGCGCTTTAGCAACATTGTTTCACTGAAAAGCTGTAATTTTGCATATTAATATAGGAAAAGCGACAAAAGAAGCGTGAAAATAAAACAAGTGCTGGAAGCCCTTGAGAGATTCGCGCCTCTGCC
>CAMYZK010000305.1 GCA_947303825.1 uncultured Prevotella sp.
TTCACTCTTCACTCTTCACTAAATAACGCGGTAGCAAATTCTTCACTCTTCACTCTTCACTCTTCACTTAAGAACTCCGTCTACCTGCACGGTGTCACCTCCAACCATGAGGGACTGAAGAGCCGTGTACGCTTTATGGGGCGAATGGCAGTAGAGACCAAAGGCGGCAGCGTGGCAGTAAGCAACGGACAGATGTCGGTAGAGGGAGCCGACGAAGCCACCCTCTTCATAGCCGTGGGAACAAATGTGGTGAGCTACAACGACATCACCGGCGACGAGACGGCCCAATGCTGGCAGCGCCTGACAGAGGCCGCCGCCAAAGGCTACGACAGTCTGCAGGCCACACACCAGCAGCTCTATCACAAATACTACGACCGCGTAAGCCTTGACCTGGGCCCCGACACCTATGCCCACATACCCACCGACAAGCGCATAGCGCAGGTGTCAAGTTTCAAGTTACAAGATTCAAGTTTCAAGTTTCAAGATTCAAGTTCCGACCATCACCTCATTGCCACCTACTTCCAGCTGGGCAGATACCTGCTCATCTGCTCGTCACAGCCCGACAACATAAACCCTGCCAACCTGCAGGGCATCTGGAACGACAAGATGCTGCCTTCGTGGGACTCGAAGTACACCACCAACATCAACCTGGAGATGAACTACTGGCCTGCGGAGGTGTGCAACCTCACCGAGATGAACGGACCCCTGTTCCGCCTTATACGTGAGGTGAGCCAGACAGGGCGAGAGACAGCACGGCAGATGTATGGAGCCGACGGATGGGTGTTGCACCACAACACCGACCAGTGGCGCATCACCGGGCCCGTAGACCGTGCCTCCAGCGGCCTGTGGCCCACAGGAGCAGCATGGCTGTGCCGCCACCTGTGGGAGCATTATCTCTTTACTGGCGACACCGACTTCCTGCAGCGGGCATATCCCATCATGGCCGAGGCAGCACGCTTCTACTCGCAGATACTGGTCCGTCACCCCACCAAGGGCTGGCTCGTCGTCTGCCCCGGAGAGTCGCCCGAGCATGGAGGTAAGGGCCGCCCCACCCCCCTCGATGCCGGTGTCACCATGGACAACCAGCTCATACGCGAGCTCTTCACCAACGTGCTGCAAGCATCTGATGAGTTCTTTGCTTTGCAAAGCGGCAGAGCCGAGCGAAGAGTTAAGAGTGAAGAGTTAAGAGTTCTTCGACGAGCGAAGCGGCAGAGCCGAGCGAAAGACGATACCCTGCAAGCGGTAGCAAATTCTTCACTCTTCACTCTTCACTCTTCACTAAATAACGCGGTAGCAAATTCTTCACTCTTCACTCTTCACTCTTCACTTAAAGACTCTCTCAACACCCAGCTCTCCCTCCTCCCCCCCATGCAGATAGGTCGTTGGGGACAGCTACAGGAGTGGCTCGACGATGTTGACGACCCTGCCGACACCCACCGTCACTTCTCTCACCTCTACGGTCTGTACCCCTCCAACCAGATTTCGCCGTTCACCACGCCCCAGCTGTGCAGTGCCGCCCGCACGTCGCTGCAGGCACGTGGCGACGTGAGCACCGGCTGGAGCATGGGGTGGAAGGTATGCTCGTGGGCACGCCTGCTAGACGGCGACCATGCGCTGAAGCTGATAACCGACCAGCTGACGCTCACTGCCGACACCTTCCTCGTCTACGGAACGCAGAAGCAGCGCGGCGGCACCTATCCCAACATGCTCGATGCCCATCCGCCGTTCCAGATAGACGGCAACTTCGGCTGCACCGCCGGCATTGCCGAGATGCTGCTGCAGAGCCACGACGGAGCCATACACCTGCTGCCCGCACTGCCCAGCGCATGGGCCAGCGGAGCCGTGCGCGGCCTGAGGGCGCGCGGCGGTGTAGAGGTAGACATGGCATGGGACAACCACCAGCTGCGCAGCGCTACGCTACGCGCCAGCATAGGCGGCACCCTGCACCTGCGCAGCAGCGTACCCCTCAAAGGCAAACGGCTGAAGAGCGCACGCACCGTCACCATCAACAACCCACTGCCACAGATGTTCTACATCTATACCTTGAAGATAAAGAATGGAGAGGAGGTGGTGGTGAAGAATCCTTCGGAAGCGAAGAATGAAGAGTGAAGAGTGATGAAGGTTTAGCTCGGCGGCCCGAAGGGGAAAGTCAATTTTGCTACCCCAGCAGGGTAATCATATCTTTCATTTTTCATCTTTCATCTAATTACCCAGGGATAGCTGCCTGGCTTCAGGGTGACAAGGGTAGTATCGTCGGCCTGTAGGGTTACTACACCGGGGGCTACCTGTCTGACCACCGTGAAATGTGTCCAGCCTACAACTTGGATGATTGCCCATGCCGTGGCTCCGCCTTCTATCACGATGTGGCCAGGGCGGTGGATGGCCAAGAGACTCTTTACTTTCTTCGCAACAACAGTTCGAAGGTGGACGGCAACCTCTTTCCCCGTGCGATGACGGTGGGGAATGGTGAGCACTATGCTGTGGTGCTCGGCGTATGCGTCAGTGTCCCATAGGTCAATGTCGGTTCCACCATCGTAGAGCGCAAGAGGCATGGGAGAGATGGGGGGAGGAAAGGATTGAAAAAATGAAGAATGGAAAAATTGAAGGAATGAGGGATGGGAAGCGTGAGGAGTGAGGAAGGGTGGCAGTGTTTGGCTCTGGGTACTTCCACAAACTATAATGACGGAATCGTCATCATCCACAGCATTTCTCTTTCCACTCTCCACATTTCTCCTTCCACCTCCCACTTTCCACTTTCCACCTTCCACTAATGCAGTAAAGAGGTCGGCAGCACCGGCAAAGAGGGTAGCCCCATCGTTATAAAGCGAGCAGATACGGCTGACGTCATCGGTACTATATGCGTCGGGCATGATGATACCCATCGTTGATGCTGTTGGGAAACGCTCGGCAAGAACCGAAGTGGTGGCGGGAAACTCCGGGTCGAAACTGAAGTCGGTCTCGTGGATGGGCTTATTGCCAATGTAGTAAACGCCGTTACGGATGATACGTCCCTTTGAGGGATTGGCAGGCAGATAGACAGCCCGCTGAAAGCCGAAAGACTTCATCAGCACCTCGATGGGGCGCACCACGTATCCGCGAAGGGCAGAGTCAGTCTTGAGGAAGACAAGCTGGCGCATACCGTCTTTTTCGTTACTAAGCAGGTCGGTGACAATACGGTGTAGGTCGGCCAAAGCCTCCTGCTCGGTCATGGAGCGCATGTCGGTAGCAACGACGGTTACAGTGCTGCCGACAGAGCACTGTCCGCTGCCACAAACAAACTGCACTTCGTGGCCGGCAGAAAAAGCAATACCGGCTATCTCGGCAGCACCAGTAATGTCGTCGGCAATAACAATCATTAGTATAGTGTATAGTGTATATAGAGTTTAGAATGTATAGTGTAGAGTTTGCTACCGCATTCGTTCCTGGAGCGGTAGCAAATTCTTCACTCTTAACTCTTAATTCTCAACTCTTAACTCTTAATTCTTAACT
>CAMYZK010000306.1 GCA_947303825.1 uncultured Prevotella sp.
TAGTTGGTAGCAGTAATGTCGGCATTAGTGCCGCTGAAGGTTACTACCCTTCCAGTCATCCTGTAGCTGTCGCCCCATGTGTCGCCAGGAACAGCAATGAGATAGGGCGTGTTGGCGTTAATGGACTGGGCAAAGTCGAAATAGACCTTTCCTGTGGCATCGCCGGTGAAGCTCCTCAGCCAGAAGTTCTTTCCTGTTTCAGAAGAGTTGTGGAACCAGTCTACAACACCCAGGCCCTCGCAGGTCACGCTGCTCACGTTGAATGGCAGCATCAGTGTAGACCATCCACTTTTGCCTCCCGCCGGTGTTGTGAATGTGCGGGTATAGCTGATGTTACCTGCCGTGAAGTTGATAGGCGAGAAGAAGTCGCTGGCATCGTCAATAGTGATACTAGTGGCAGCATCGCCGCACACCACATTTTTGCCCGACAGGTCATCAGGTACTGTTGCACCACTTGGCAACAAGTAGAGGCAGTTGTTGTTGGTATTGCTGAATGTGAATGCAGAGATGTCGCTTACAGCTGTCAGATCTACAAAGCAGGCACCACCGGCATCGATAGTGTTAGTGGTAACAGGATAGATCGTAGTGGTTCCCGACGCACCGCCTATAGCATAACCTGGGGCCGTTGCGAGAGAGCCTGCATCATTAGCGTCAAGCCCCAGATGTAAAGCATCGGTCACTTCATCGTTCTTGGTATAAGTGAATCGGAAGCTGTAGAGTGCACCACTCTCCAAACCGTCGTAAGAGAACTCTGTAGCGGTCTGCCCATTAACATTGCCAATTCTCTTTGGCACTACCAGGGGTTTGGTGATGACGGTGACACTCTCCCAATCAGTATCAGAAGTCCATTTACGAATCGAGCAATTCAGTTTGCCGGCATAGCTCTTCTCTGTCGAGCTGTTGGTAGCTGTAATGGTGGCACGCATGGCGTTGGCATATAGCTCACCGTCGGTTGTCAGGTTGTTGAGAGTTCCACTGAAGGTCAGTGCCAGGTTGTTCGTGGCATCGCTCTCGTTAATGTTTACATCCTTAGAGCCAAGCAACGTACTATTGGCATATATCTTTAAGGTTTTTGAACCGCTCGTTGAAGGAGTGTAGTAAAAGTGTACATCAACTGTCTGGCCCCTAGATATTTCAACCTGCTTGCCCTGTACACGCTTGTCGTCTACGTAGAGGAACAAACTCTCGTTGAAGTCGCTGCTACCACCTGTCACTGTTGCTATAACCTCTGTCTCATAACCTACTTTGGGTTCACCTACTATAGTAATTTCATGAAGAGAGGGATTAGTACCAAACACTCGTTGGGTATTGATGGTGAGCGTATTGTTGCTAATGGTGGCAGTCAGCTCGAAGCGGTCGCCGTCATAGCACTCCATCCAGTTGCCATCCCCATGCGGACGACTCACCACCTTTATATAATATGTGCCGTCGGCAATGGTAGAAGGAATGCTCAAGTCAGAGGGTGAACAGGGACAGCTCTTATTAAATATTATCTCCTGCCCTTCAGTATTCTCATACAGAACGTGCTTCACTACTCCATTACCGTCTACCAGCTGAATGGCATAGTCGTAAGTGTTGGTGTCAAACACGTATGAATATAGCGTTAGGTAAAGGTCAATGCCAGTAAAAGCATCTGTGTCAAGAGTGCGTGTAAAGGTCTTCTCTGTATCATAGTTGTTTGCGCCAAACGACAATCCGTATACCATGAGGCAATAATCAGCATTACCATCTACAGGCGGTTGGATTCCCACTAAAGCCTCCTGAGAGAAGCTGAAGCCGTCGAGCGTGGAAGAGCCGCCAATGCCCTGTTCATAAGGATTGAGTGCTGACAGGCGGAAGTATCCGTCGCTGGTGCCGCCCCATCCCCAGTTAATGTGAAAGTAGTCGCCAGCCTCATATCCGTCACAGACAAAAGAGTGACCTCCGCCTGTTGACCGTCCGCCAAGTATGACGGGCCTGTTGCAGGCCAGCTCATTGTATACCAGACCAATCCAGTCCTGATAGCTATAGTGGCTACGAAAGACGGAGCGCATGCCACCGTCATAGCCAAAATATTTCTTGAGTGTCTCTGTGATGCTGACATTGTAGGCAGAAGAGCCTTTCACACCATAGCTCATCCGCAGTGCTGTGCCGCAATACTGCATCAGCGTGGCAACAGCAGTCTTTGCAGCGTCGCTGCTGGTACTGTTGTATGTTGGGGTCATGTCACTCCATGCAAAGGTGACGGCAGGCAGATCAGGCAAGGTTATGCCGTTGCCAGTATACCCGGGAAGTGGGCTGCATGCCGTCTTGGGCCACTTATAGTAGTACATCACCTGTGCCATCGAGGTGGCCACGCATCCCGTTACGGCTCTCCCAAGAACTTCTTCATTATTGTCATTTTTGTAGGTCATCTCCGGACAGAGATTGTTGTAGGGGCTGCCCTGGTTCCACCTGGTAGCTATAATGGGGGCGATAGGGCTTCTGGCAGTCATTTTTCTGTTCTGCCTGGAGGCAAGGACATCCGTCTGCGGGTTGCTGTCCAGCCATTCCATCTGGGTGGCATATCCCTCCAGCATGTACCGCAGGGCATCGGGTATGTTGTCTTCGTCCAGACTGCCGCTGTCGGCATATCCCAGTATGGGTTCGGTGCGCTCGTCGCCGCTCACCACCACGAAGCCACCACCGTCGCTTTCACTCACATTAAACACATAGAACTGCCTGAACTGCCTGCTGGACTTCTTGCCTTGTCCTTTCTGAACTGATACAGTACCGTTCATCACTACCTGTGCCCTACCCCGGTTGGCCATGAAGTCCTTTGCCCGCTGCAAAGCATCTGCCTGACCCACCTGCTGTGCCCAGGCAGCAACTGTCAGCAAGAGCAGCAGTGCCGTCAGGCTGCTACGCCTTTCCTTTTTAAATAGTTTTGCTAGTGCAGAAGTAATCATATCTTTCATCTTTCATTTATCATCTTTCATCTGAAGACATCTTTCATTTCAATGTAATCACCACAATACTGCGTGCCGGGAGCTTTACGTTAAGCTGGCCGTCTTTTGCAAGCTTAGCCCCCTTGAACGCAGTGGGTTTCACCCTGTCGGGATGTTCAAAGTCGTTAAAGTCGCCTATGGCCTTGCTGGTCAGTATGCGCCCATCAACAACCGTTTTCTTAGTAGCTTTAAATCCATCCAGATTCACGTTCAGCTCCTGGGCCTTGTCAAGCGACACGTTTACCAGTGAGAGGACTATGCTGCCATCCTGTGCCCTGGCTGCTGAGGCCGACAACAATGGCAGCATGCGGCTACCCTTCTCGTCAATGCTCTTCTTCCAGTCGTGCTGCACCTTCATCTCCTCACACTTCAGGTCGAGAGGCAGATAAGTGGCCTCCTGGAACGGAGTGTACATCTGGAATACATGGTAGGTGGGTGTGAGCACCATGTGTCCCCCACCCTTCTGGTCGGTCAGTATCATAGACTGCAGCACGTTTACTATCTGTGCTATGTTTGCCATACG
>CAMYZK010000307.1 GCA_947303825.1 uncultured Prevotella sp.
TCTTCTTAATCATGGCGAAGAGTGAACTCTCCATCTCCTTACCGTCGATGATAAACGTACCACCGAAGATCTTATGACGGCAGTGCTCAGAGTTGATCTGGGCAAAGCCGAAAATCTCGGAATCCGTCAACGGACGGCCGTTCTGCTTCTCCAGTCCGTGCAGGTACTCTATCTCCTCTGGCGAGAGTGCCAGACCTTCCTGCTCGTTATACTCCTCCAGGTTGTCCACATACTTGATGGGCTCGGGTTTGATGTTGACGGTGAAGATGTTCTGGTCAAGCCCTTCGTACATGCGCTGCAGCATCTCGTCGTGCTCGGCATCCTTGCTGTCCACGGGCCAGTACTCCTCTATTCGCTCTATGCCCGTCATGGCCATGTTCTGCGTAATCTCCACGGCGTTGGTAGACCATGGTGTCACCATTTCACGGCGCGGTCCCACGAAGAATCCGTCCAGCGTTTTGGCATCCAGCAGTGTGGCACCGCCGTAGAGCCAGCATAGTTTCTTTACTTCGTCTTGTGTAAGCTGATGATCCACCTGCGTCGCAATGACGCTCTGCTGTGGAGTCTTGAAGAAATAAATAGTCATTATGGAAGTGTGTTTGCTTAATTTTGCGGCAAAGGTACAAAGAAAAAAGCAGAAAAAGAAATTTTTCTGCTTTTTTCTTAGATTGACGATACTTGTTTAAACGTCTTTAATGTTTATCAGTTTCCATGCCACTGAGAGGAAGACCACCAGCAGCAGTACTATTAGTACCAGATAGAACGGCATGGCAACGCCAAAGGCGGCAAAACCCAGGTTGCAGGCTAGCGTTGCAATGAACATCATTGTTGCCAGCACCCGCAGGTTGACGCCTATGCGCTCGTTCTCCGGCCTTACAGCCATTGCCGTTCCCAGGGTGAGAGCGGTAGAGATGATAGTGCCTACCGTTACGAGGATGCTATTGTCGTCGTGGCGGGCATCTGCCAGATAATAGGCCAGATAGCCTAGCACCAGTGCTACGATGAGTGCCAGTGCTGCAGGGAAGAGATTCTTCATGGGTTTAAGGGCGGTGGGGTTAGTGCAACAATCTTTAGCACGGCGGGCACCTGTTCCACGGGTTTCCATGCCGGCATGCCGGGCATCCAGCAGAGGGTGTCCTTGGTTACCCGCCGCTGGGTGATGAGCTGTGTCAGCTCAGCGGCGTTCAGTGGACCCACACTCTGCCCGTCAATACCCACGTAGAAGGTCTGGGGTGCTGGCTGCGGCATAGACTGTATAGACCCGGGGACATACATCTGCTGCATGCTCTCGTTCATGGTCCTTACCATCTGCTGGGCCATCCCCATCCCAAGACCGAACTCTACGAGCCGGTCGAGGGAGAAGAAATTGTTGTCGTTCATGCCTTAACGATTAAAGTCATTTAAATCACTGGAGGTGGTGGCGGCGGTGTTCCTGGCATTGGCGGTGCGAAGAGCGAAGCCAGCTCCTGCACATTGCCGGCGAAGTCCCAGTTGGCCATGCCCTGTTTCCATACGTAAGTCTGGCGTGTGAGCTGTCCGCTCTGTGCCATCTGCGCCAGCTGCTGCATGTTGAACGGCCCCGCCTGTGCACCGTTCACGCTGACGTGGTATTGCACATTGGGCATTGGCGGCGGCGTGTTCATGCCCATCTGTGCCTGCTGGCCCATCTGGTTCATCATGCCTGCCATCTGCTGCCCCATGGCACTGCCCATCATCATGCCGGTCATCATGCCGGCGGGGTTCATGGTGCCGTTGCCGCCTCCCATGTTCATTGCCCCCATCTGTCCCATGTTCTGTGCTCCAGTGCGCAGCACGTCGGCCTGCTGGTTCAGTGCATGGGCACCGATAAACTGCTGTTCAGTCTGCAGACGCTGTGCACGCTGGGCCTCCTCGCGCTGTATGCGCATGGTCTCCTCCATGTTCTGTGCATTGATGCGCTGCATGTCCTGCATGTTCTTCAGGTTGATGTCGGTCTGGGTGTTCATGGTGCGTGCGGTGTTGCCTGCCGTGAGCTGGCGCACCTCTGCGTAGTAAGGACTCTCCTTGTCAATCTCCAGGGCGGAGATATCGATGCCTTTCACGTTCACTCCGAAGTCGCCCTCCAGTCGGGGCTTCAGGTAGTTCTGCACGCGGTCGTTTATCTCCAGTATCTGGCGTTCCATCTGCACCACGGGGATGCCCATCTCCTGCGGCACGTTCATCACCACGCCCTTCACATATTTCACCAGTGCGTCCTTCACCTGTTTCATAAACTGCTGATGGTCGAAGTTCACCAGTCGGTTCAGCTTGATGAAGCCCCGATAGTCGCTGATGTTGAACGACATGCTTCCTCTTACAGCCATCGGCACGCCGTGGTCGGGCAGGCGTGGGTCGAACACGTCAAAATAGGGCACTGCGAAGCGCAGCTGGTTGTTGCCCTGCAGGTTGATGAAATATACCTCTGCCTGGAAGGGCGACTCACCGCCGAAGGCCAGTCCCACGATGCTACTCAGCACGGGAAAGTTGGCCGTCTTGATGGTGTCGTCGTATGGGCCTTCGATGAAGTCCTGCGTCGAGCCGTCTTTCTGTTTATAGACAAACACCGCCACCTCGCCGTCTTTCACGCGCAGCGAGCTGCCGTAGCGTATGCTGTTCTCACGGGTCGTAGAGTTTACGTCCTGTCCTTCTGGCCTCCACTTCCATATCATATACTCTTCTTCATCGCAGCGGATGACGTTCATCATGCCGCCGCTCTTGCCTCTGCTAAATAGTCCCATAGAATAGCTTCTTACTTGATTTTCAATTCTTTTGCATATCTCTCAATTTCGGCCAAAGTATTTGGGTCATCCTTCATTGAGAAACGGGCTTTCATAATAACCTGTCCACACTTTTCCCTCCAGGCATTGCGCATGCTTAGCGATGTGGCGTCTTCGCTTGCACTCCAGAAGGATTTCTTCACTCCTAGCGGAGCTGCCATGGTCAAGAATTCAAGAATATCTTCTTTCGTGTTAGGAATAGGGAAGGTCTTAATGAGGTCTACCTTCTTCCTGTCGATGCCTTCATTCTTAAACTCTGCCCAGAATCCAGTTGCCTTTTGAGCATCCAGCTGCTCCAGCTTTTTGAAGAGTGCATTGATACTTGACACAACAGCCACATTGTGGAACTCATATCCGCAGTCTGGGCAGCGGGTGGTGAAGCTCTCTACTATAGCTCCGCACTGTGGGCACTTGCGCACGTCGCCATACTTGTCCGACCTTGGAGCTGCCGGGTTGGAAGCCGGTGCGATAGGTGGCGGTGGAGCGGCCTGCATAGACTTCTTCTTCTCGAAGAGGCGTGCGTCGAGCACCATCTCAAACTCGTCGAGGTCGATACCCATAGCCTCGGCCTTCTTAAACAGCACTTGCTTCTCCTTCTCGGTGAGCGCCCCATCGGCCAGGGCCATCTCTATCAGGTGCTCCATGTAGTCGCCGTAGATGCCTCCTTGCTGTGGGGCTGCTGGGGCTGGTGG
>CAMYZK010000308.1 GCA_947303825.1 uncultured Prevotella sp.
CAGGGCGAGGCCTACATCGTGTCAATCACTCCTGGAGAAGGCGGTGGCGATACTCCTGGCGGTGGCGACACACCCGGCGGTGGTGATGTGAGCGGCAACAGTATCACTGCCGATTTCACAGCAATGGGCTTTGAAAATGCACAGGACATAAGCACCATCACTTTGTCTGACGGAACTAAGCTCACCTTCGAAAGCGGTGACAACACCAATGGGCCAAAGTACTACAACTCTGGCACTGCCATCCGTATGTACCCGAAGAACTCATTCACAGCTACTGCCAGCAAGAAAATTTCATCAATAGTACTTACCTGTTCTGCAAACAATGCCGAGGGAAAGATAAATGCAAGTGCAGGCTCTGTTTCTGTGAGCGACATGATAGTTACTGTTAGCGGCATAAACAATACTAGCACAAAGATAACCAATGCACATACGGGCACTGGGGCAACGTCGCAGCTGCGCATCAAGTCGCTAGTAATCAACTACGTCGAATAAAGCCCAGATACTTCAACATACGGCCAGGAACGTCTTACGCTCCTGGCCGCATGTTTTCTACCCATTTCTACCATTTTTCTTGCCAATATTGCCTTGTTATAAAAAAAATGGCATCAGAGGCACGCATATTCCCAATTATTTTGTTACCTTTGCAGGCAACAATGTGTCACATATTAGTATAAAACGAAACCAGAATAAACCATACTCTATGACAAGAAAGAACCTTATGGCGTATGCCATAGCCTGCTTCACCATGACGGTGACATCGTCATGCAAGGCCGACCGTACAACAAGCTCACAGCAGATGGGGCCAGACTCTACTGCCACGGTACAACAGACCAAAGAGAGCCATCTTAGCCTGCTCTTTGCCGGCGACCTTATGCAACACGGCCCACAAATCAATGCAGCCCATCGTTCCGACGGCAGCTACAACTACGACGAGTGCTTCACTGCCATCAAGCAGGAGGTGGAGCGGGCCGATGTGGCAATAGCCAACTTTGAGGTTACGCTAGGAGGGCCTCCATACGCCGGCTACCCACAGTTCCGTGCCCCCGACGAATATCTCAAGGCCTGTGTCGATGCAGGCTTCGACATTATGATGACTGCCAACAACCACTGTCTGGACAGCCGTCGCAAAGGACTGGAGCGCACCATCTTGATGATGGACTCGCTCAAAGTACCCCACCTAGGCACTTACGTCAACTCAGAGGCCCGGCAGGAGCAATATCCCTTCCTGCTCGAAAAGAACGGCATGCGCATCGTGCTGCTCAACTTCACCTACGGTACCAACGGTTTAGTTGTGGAAAAGCCAAACGTGGTTAACATGATGGATACCACTGAGATACGCGCCGACATTGCCAAGGCAAAGACCATGAACCCCGATGTCATAATAGCTCTGCCCCACTGGGGAATAGAGTATCAGCTGCTGCCTTCGGCCGAGCAGCGCCGTGTGGCCAAATGGCTCATCGACAATGGCGTTGACCATGTCATTGGCGGACATCCCCATGTGGCTCAGCCGCTGGAACTCAGCGAAGACGGCAACCACCTCGTAGCATGGTCGATGGGCAACCTGATAAGCAACATGAAAAACGACAACACCTATGGTGGATACATGGTACGCATGGAATTCACAAAGAAGGGCGACAAAGCCCGACTCTCCGACTGTGGCTATTCACTCTACTGGGTAAGCAAACCTGTCGACAGCGGCGGAAAGCATAATTACCGCGTGCTTCCCATTGACATGCCCGACGATGGTCTCAATGCCATAGAGAAGAGCCGCCGCAACACCATACGAACCGCTATGCGAAAGCTCATGGAGAAGCACACGAAAGGCATAAAAGAATATACTTTCTAACACCGTGCTGTGCAACTTCTCCACACGGAAATCAAAAGTGCCTTGCACTTCTCCGCACGTTAACAAAAACAGGAAACAGCAGTGACCCTATACCCCAAACTGATAATGGACGCGCTGGCCACAGTAACATACGCCGGCACGAAGAAAAACCTCGTAGACAGCGGCATGGTGGCCGACACGCCAAGCATCAACGGTATGAAAGTCAAGGTGGTGCTCGAGTTCCCCCGCGACACCGACCCCTTCTTGAAGTCTACCGTCAAGGCAGCTGAGGCTGCCATACACTACCATGTGTCGAAGGATGTGGAAGTCGAGATTGTCACCGAGTTCAAGTCAAAAGCCAGACCAAAAGACGAAGACCTGCTGCCAGGAGTCAAGCACATTGTGGCCGTGAGCAGCGGCAAGGGAGGAGTAGGCAAGAGTACCATTGCCGTCAATATGGCAATAGCCCTGGCAAGGCTAGGCTACAGCGTAGGACTGCTCGACACCGACATCTTCGGTCCGTCAATACCCAAGATGCTGGGAGTGGAGCATGAGAAAGTCTATGCAGTCAACAAAGACGGTCGCGACCTTATAGTGCCTGTAGAGAAGTATGGCATCAAGTTCCTGTCAATAGGATTCTTCGTTGCCCCCACCACTGCCACCCTGTGGCGCGGCGGCATGGCCTGCAACGCCCTGAAGCAGCTCATTGCCGATGCCGACTGGGGCGAGTTGGACTACCTCATTCTTGACACACCGCCGGGCACCAGCGATATTCACCTCACACTGCTACAGACACTACACCTCACAGGAGCGGTCATCGTAAGCACTCCCCAGCAGGTGGCACTGGCCGATGCTCGCAAAGGCATTGACATGTACCAGAACGAGAAGGTAAACGTGCCGATACTGGGACTGGTGGAGAACATGGCATGGTTCACTCCCGCCGAACTGCCAGAGAACCGCTATTACATCTTCGGTCGCGAGGGGTGCAAGCGGCTGGCTCAGGAGATGGGCGTGCCCCTGCTGGCACAGCTGCCCCTGGTGCAGAGCGTTTGCGACAACGGAGACCAGGGCACACCCGTCGCCGCCAATGCCGACAGCATGTCGGGACAGGCATTCCTCTCGCTGGCCCAGGCCGTGGTCACGGTGGTCAACAGGAATGCAGCTAATAAAGGAGTGTAGGAGTACAGGAGTGCAGACAATAGTACTGCACCATGTTCTCTTCTGACAACGAAACTATCGTCAGCGCTCGACCCCAGGTCGCTTGCTACCCAAAGGCTACGGGTAGGCGCGCCTGCGGGAATGGGGACGCAAGAACTCTAGCTGCTTGACCTTTGGTCGCTCGCTACCTAAGGGACGCAAGAACTCCTGTTCTCCAAAAACAATTCTGTGAATAATGTAAGTTAAGTCATCGCGATAAAAATAACCATAATGAAAAATCTAAGACTATTCTTTGCTCTCATCGCTGCTATGGCTTCGACTTGTTGCGCTATGGCTCAGGCCTACACTTACGACCTGAAAGCTAGTGAAAGTGGCAACAGCTGGTACTGCCGGGCTACTGCGAATTTCACGACCACGAAATCCCTCATCTTCGAAATTACAGCACAGTCAAACAAAACGGTGGCGCTGTCGCTAGCTCCAAGCGTCTTCGACGAAACAAAACT
>CAMYZK010000309.1 GCA_947303825.1 uncultured Prevotella sp.
AACGCCAATGCCTATCGCCGCTACCTCAAGATGCTCTACGACCGTGCCGAGAGCGATGCCGACATGCCGCAATACCTGCTGTTGCTAGGCGATGCTGCCTTCGACAACCGTATGAACACCAGCAATTTCCGACTGTGCCACCCAAAAGACTTCTTGCTCTGCTATGAGAGTGAGAACTCTTTCAGTGAAACGGCATGCTATGTCACCGATGACTATTTTGCCATTCTTGATGACAATGAGGGAGGTGACCTTATAAAGACCGACAAGAGCGACTTGGCCGTGGGGCGGCTGCCCGCACGTACACCTGAGGAGGCTGCCGTTATGATAGACAAGCTATACAGCTACAGCAGGAACGACAATGCCGGCTCTTGGGAGAACGACATCTGTCTGATGGGTGACGACGGCAATGCCAACATGCACATGAACGATGCCGAGAGCATAGCAGCAATCATTGAGACGAAGTGGCCCGACTACCATCTTACGAAGGTTTACTGGGATGCATACGCCAGGACAACGGTGGCCACAGGCTACAGCTATCCCGATGTGACACGCATCGTACTGGAAAAGATGCGCAACGGAGCGTTGATAATGAACTACAGCGGGCATGGCTCGCCTTCAGTCCTCTCGCACGAGAATGTAGTGACGCTGTCTGACTTCAAGCAGCCGGGACAGATGCGGCTGCCGCTGTGGTTTACGGCCTCGTGCGAAGTGGCACCCTTCGACGGTTATATGGAGAATATCGGCGAGCAGGCCATGTTCAACCCCACGGCAGGTGCCGTTGCCTTCATAGGTACCACCCGTACCGTATATGCTGCCCACAACAAGATGATGAACAAGGCATTTATGACATACGTGCTGAGCAAAGACGACAACGGACGTCCGTTGGCTATTGGAGAAGCGCTCAGGTGTGCCAAGAACGACCAGGTGAACGGCAGTAAGACAACATTGAAGGCAGGCATCAACAAGTTCCATTTCTCTCTGCTGGGTGACCCCGCCTTGAGGCTCCCTCTGCCCACCTCTACTGCCGTTATCGACTCGATAGCGGGGCATGCCGTGGAAGAGGGGCTGCAGCACCTGCTGGCAGGCGACAGCATCACGGTTACAGGCCATGTGCAGGGACATGACGACATGACAGGCGTGGCTACCATCATTCTTAAAGATGCCGTGCAGACCATAACATGCAGGATGAACCCCCTGAGTGCTTCAGAGATGCCTGCTAAGCCTCTGGTCTACAAAGACCGTCCTGGAGTGCTGTTCTGCGGGAGCGACAGCATACGCCAAGGTCGATTCAGCATAACTATTGCTATTCCAAAGGATATAGCGTATTCTGATGAGACAGGAAAAATTATTGTTTATGCCGTAGATGATAGTCACACCACCATAGCCCACGGTGCATACAGCAATTTCACAATGGGAAGTGCACAAAGCTATGAGCCTGAAGGCTATGGACCGGAAATAAGGGCTTGGCTAGAGTCGCCCTACTTCAGAAACGGTGAGACCACCTGTACACGTCCGCTGCTTCATGCCGACATCTACGATAGCGACGGCATCAATGCCTCCGACGGCGGCATAGGCCACAACATAGAACTGGTGATAGACGGAAAGACAGCGCAGACCTACAACCTGAACAGCTATTTCAGCTATACCTTTGGCGACTTCAAGCAAGGCTCGCTCGACTTTACGCTGCCTGCCATGGATGAAGGACATCACCATCTCACACTAAGGGCATGGGATGTGCTCAACTTCTCGTCGAAAGTAGACCTGGTTTTCGTGTCTGGCTCAAGGTCTATATCAGGCATCAGCGATGCTTCTGCATCCGATGTGGAGGCTACCACCAATGCCTTCGACCTTCAGGGGCGACGCACCTCGATGCAGGAAGGCAGGCATGGCAACATGCTCCTCATGCGTTACATGGACGGCAGCGTTAAGAAAATAGTGCTTAAGAAACAATAATCGAAAGACAGATGCGTTTTTTATAAGGAAAAGAACATAGGTAAAAAAATGACGAGAACGAAAACAACTATCAAGGCACTCGGCGTGGCAGTGAGCTTGGCAGCCGTTGCCTTATTGACCGGCTTGCCGCAGAGAGCCAAGGCCGACGACTATAAGACGACCACCTTCAATCCCGTAGAGCATGCCGTCATCTCTCAGACCATAGCACCCGATGCCAGGGCTGCAGGTATGGGCGATGTGGGAGCGGCTACCGACCCCGACGTCAACTCGCAGTACTGGAACTTGGCCAAATATCCGTTCTGCATCAGCCGGGCCGGTATTGCACTCAACTATACCCCCTGGCTGCGACAGCTGGTCAACGACATCGACCTGGCCTATGTCGCCGGCTATTACCGGGTGGGCGACTATGGAGCTCTCTCTGGCTCGCTCCGATATTTCTCGCTAGGAGAGGTCTATACTTCCGACGAGAGCGACATGACTGTCAACCCCTACGAGATGTCGCTCGATGTAGCCTACTCGCGCATGCTCAGTGAGAACTTCTCCATGGGCGTGGGACTGCGTTGGATATACTCTGACCTGCGCTACGACTACTCTGAGGACTCAAAGCCTGCATCGGCCTTTGCTGCCGACATTGCTTTCTATTACAACAACTATGTCATGCTGGGCAACCGCGAGTGTCAGCTGGGCCTCGGCCTTACTGCGCAAAACATAGGTAGTAAGATTTCTTTCTATGGCGACGAGGAGAGCCAGTTCATTCCTGCCAACCTGCGCCTGGGTGCCTCGCTTATGATTCCTATTGACGAGTACAACCGTTTCACACTGGCTGCCGATGCCAACAAGCTGCTTGTGCCCACAGTGCCGCGCCAGGGTGTAGACGAGTCTAATTCCGACTATCAGGATCGTGTCAGGAAGGAGTATAGCGACATGTCGAGCATCAAGGGAATAACGAAGAGCTTCTCCGATGCCCCGGGCGGTTTCAAGGAGGAGATGGAGGAGGTGCAGTGGAGCATCGGAGCAGAGTATGTCTATCACGACCAGTTCTCCCTGCGTGCCGGTTATCACCATGAGTCGGAGTCGAAGGGCAACAGAAAGTATTTCACCGTGGGCGGCGGATTCAAGATGAGCGTCTTCTCGCTTGACGTGGGCTATGTCATCTCTACAGCCCAGTCCAATCCTCTAGACCAGACGCTGCGTTTCACCCTTGCTTTCGACATGGATGGCATTAAAGATCTTTTTAGGAAATGATTAGAGTAGGATTTGGATACGACGTTCACCAGCTTGTGGAGGGGCGTGACCTCTGGATAGGCGGCATAAAGTTGGAGCACACAATGGGACTGCTGGGGCACAGCGATGCCGACGTGCTCATTCATGCCATCTGCGATGCGCTGCTGGGAGCTGCCAACATGCGCGACATTGGCTTCCACTTTCCCGACACCTCGGCAGAGACTGAGGGCATGGACAGTAAAGTGATTCTTCACGACACCGTTGAGCTGATAGCCACAAAGGGATATGTCGTTGGTAATATCGATG
>CAMYZK010000310.1 GCA_947303825.1 uncultured Prevotella sp.
CCCTGAAGCTTCCGAGCTTGCCATGGAGCGCATGGAGCAGAGCATGCAGCGTATGGTGGACATGCAGAAGCAAGGGGCAGATATCTACTTCGGTGGATTCTCACAGATGAAACGTTTCTCTTTCTTCAGCGACATCTGCAACTGGTTTGTTCCATTCTATCCACAGCATCCAGGAATAAGCAAGACATGGAATAACACCCGTGGAAAATCCTTCCTGAAAGCCATAACAAGTCTCGGGGCCTTCTGCAACAGTGACAAGTATTCATTTGTGCTGGCTTTCAGCATGGTACTCGACCGCCTGCCTAAGAGCATGCTCAAGATGATAGAAAACGGTGAGGCAACGGCAATGCCCATAGGCGGTGAAGTGTTGAAGGAGGAGCAGGAACGGCCTGCCTTCGTACGCCGGACATACCTTCAGGACTTGTACCGCTTCTATCGTCTTTTTCCTACCCGTGGCGAGTTCCTGTCGCCATTTGAAGAGAAGGATAAACTGCTGTTCTTTGCCAATGAACTCTTTGCCCACGATAGCATGGCTACACATGCCGCAGCTGTGGCACGTTTCCTGATGAAGCGCAAACTCTATGATGAGGCAGCAAGCGTACTTCTCAATATCGCTGAGAACAACCGCGACTTACAGTACTACCTCCTTATGGGTGCTGCATTGCAGCATGCAAGCCGTAGCTATGAGCTTACTGCCATCGGCTGCTTCGAGAAGGCTTATTCCCTTGATTCGTCAAACGAGCGTGCCATGTCGGGGTTGGCTCGCCAACTCTTTGTCTCAGAACAGTACGACAAGGCTCTTAGCATGTATGAGAAGCTACTGGAAGCGAAACCCCAGCATCGTCAATACATGCTCAACGCTGCTGTCTGCATGGTAAACTCGGGTAGAAGTCAAGATGCCTTGAAATACCTTCATCAGCTTAACTACTTAGATGCCGACGACAAAGGAGTCTTGCGTGTCATGGCATGGGCGTATACCATTGACGGGCAATACGACTCGGCCGTCAAACTGTTTAAGAAACTGGAAGAGGCTACACCGCAGCAGCCTTCCGACCTTCTCAACTATGGCTATTGCCTGTGGCTCTCTCACAAAGTGAAGGAGGCAATAGGCATGTTCCGCCGGTTTTATAGCACTCAGGAGAATTTCGACATGGAAAAGGAGTTCATGCACGGTACCGAGCACAAACTCCTCCTGTCTAAAGGTATCGGCTTAGCCGATATTAATCTTATGGTAGAAGCCGTCACGCAGTGATGGCGGCTTCTGCATTTACTGGAGCTTTATCTTCTTGCGAATCTCCTTGGGTATGGCATTCTTGTTTACAAGGAAGTCCATGGTGTTGGCAGCAATGAATGCCTTCGTCATATACCAGGTTCCCTTATAGTCGCCAGTCTCTCCCCAAGAGTTCTTCACCATATAGTACTCCTTGCCGTTCTGGTCTTTGGCAATGCCGTATATCAGCATGCCGTGGTCGTCGGTCAGCTCCCAGTTATCAAAACGCTCCTGGCGCATCTCCTGGGTAGGTGTCAGCTCAGGAACATTCACTCCCAGTGAGTCAATAATATCACGTTTCTTTGTCGTGGTGAGTTTGAGCCATTTTGCCATATCGCTGCCACGCAGACTCTGTGCAGCCTTGCCGTCTACGGCGTAGGCCAGACCCTGACGTGTAAAGCCGTCTTCACTCACATCACCGCCCCAGGCCACAGTATAACCTTTCTCTATGGCATTGTCGATGACCTGCATCATCTCGTCCATTGGTAGGTTGTAGCTCAGCGGGAAGCGCCAGTTGTCCTGCACCTCAACAGCAAAGCCTGTATAGAACGGATGGTGGGTATAGCTTGTTATAGAAACATAGTCGTCGAGATTGATGCCCAGTGACTGCATAAACGACTTAGGAGTATACTCCTTGCCCTCATACTTGAACTTCTCAGGGCATTGGCCAAGATAGGCATCCAGAATGCCCTGCAGACCAACCTTCCACTGCGGGCTTATCTTCTTTGCAGAACTCTTAGCCACAGCTGCCACGTATGGCTCCAGCAGCGAGAAGAACTCATTGAAGTTGTTCAACGAGTCGCCATAGAGCGAGCCGGGGAAAGGCATTGCTTCCTCAGGGCAGATACCCCAGGTCTTCAGCGTTGCCAGCACATCCTCTGCACTTCCGCCCTGCGAGAACTGGCAGTCACCGTGGAAGCGTACCACCTGTATTGCACGGTCCATATAGGTCTTGTTGGCAACGAAGCTCTCACAAAGGTCGTAGGTCTTGCCTGTGGCCTTCAGTATCTCTGCCTCAAAGAACGACAAAGTGGAGTAGTCCCAGCAAGTGCCGCTGCGGTTCTGGTCTTTCACACTGGTTATCGGGTTCTCCTTGATAGTGGTAAACACAGGCTTGTTGCCTGTATTCTGCTCAGCGTCCTGAGCCTGTGCGCCTATAGTCATTATGGCCAGCAGCGCTAGTGATAAGATTCTTTTCATTTTCCAGTAATTAATAGTTGTTAGTTGTTTTCCATTATTCTTTCTAACTCTTCAGGATGATAGGGTATGCGCTTGGTACCCATGAACCGACATCCCTCGGCAGTGATGAGCAGGTCGTCCTCGATGCGTATTCCACCGAAGTCCTTGTATTCTTCAAGTTTGTCGAAGTTGAGGAACTCGGCGCAGTGCCTCTCGCTTCGCCACAGGTCAATGAGGTGTGGAATGAAGTATATGCCCGGCTCGTCGGTAACTACAAACCCCTCTTCCAGCCGTCGTCCCATGCGTAGACAGTTGGTTCCAAACTGTTCGAGGTTAGGGCGCGTCTCGTCGTCGAAGCCCACGTATATCTGCCCCAGGCCTTCCATGTCGTGCACGTCCATGCCCATCATATGGCCCAGTCCGTGGGGAAGGAACATGGCGTGCGCTCCTGCGGCGACAGCCTCGTCCACATCACCCTTCATCAGCCCCAGCTCTTTCAGCCGCTCGCTCATCCGGCGGCATACGGCGAAGTGCACATCCTGGTACTTCACACCCGGCATGGCTACCTGCAGCACGTAGTCGTGGCACTCCTCCACTATGCTGTATATCTCCAGTTGTCTCTGAGTGAACTTGCCGTTGACAGGCATCGTGCGCGTGTTGTCCGAGCAGTAGTCGTCAAGCTCACAGCCTGCGTCACAGATTACTATGCGCCCGTCTTCCAGCAGTGCGCCAGAGGGATTGCCGTGCATTATCTCACCGTGCTGAGAAAAGATGGTAGCAAAGCTTACCCCCTGCGCCAGCGAGCGTGCTATGCCGTCCACCTGTCCACCTACGTATCTCTCGGTGATGCCCGGACGTATCAGCTTCTGTGCAGTGGTGTGCATCACGTAACCCACATCGCAGGCTCGCTCTATGGTCTCTATCTCCTGTGGCTCCTTGATAGACCTCATCTTCACTACAGCCTTGACAAGCTCTATAGAAGCTGTCTCCTTCTGCTTAGACGGGTGAATGCCAAGCAAATCCATTAT
>CAMYZK010000311.1 GCA_947303825.1 uncultured Prevotella sp.
TGCAAATAGTGCTTCCGCTGTACGAGTTGTTACGCTCCAGCTTCCACCCCATTTGCTGTATAACCTGCCACCACCATGTCTGCCTTACGCTTTTCACATCGGTACGTTTGGGCTCGTTGCGGTTCAGGAAGTACCATGTCTCCATGGTGTCGGGGGTGAGATAGGTTTCAAAGGTAGAGTAAGAGTCGCCAAAGATGGTGACCGACGGCTTCGACAGCGCGTTTGCCGGGATAGTGCATAGCAGCATCACTACCAATGTGGCAAGTAGCTTATTCATAGATAAGGAATTATTAAACTCTGCAAAGTTAATGAAAATAAACGTTAGCAAGGCCGTTTTTTGATATTTTAACGCATCTTCGCGGCAAGAATTCTTGAGAGAACGAAAAAAACGCACTGTTTTTTATAATAGCGGTGCGTTTTTCGAGGCGAATGTCACGATATGAACAGAGTAAACTACTTATTGATGATGTTCACATCCATTCGGTTGTATGGGAACATGAATCCCTTCTCCTTCAGTTCCTGGTATACTGTTTCGTTCATGTAGAAGTAGACGGCCCAGTAGTCTGCCCCCTTGCACCATGTGCGTGTGTTTACCACCACTCCGCTTTCTCCCAGCTGAGTCAGTCCTATCCATGGAGCCTGAACCAGGTTGCTGTCGGCAACGGGAGCCTGCAGAATCTGTGGGTTGCGCTGCTGTATCTCCTCTATGGCCTTCTTCACGGCGTTTAGGTCGGTACCGTAGGCAAACTGGTAGTCAAGGTCTACACGGCGGTAAGGCGACTTCGAATAGTTTTTCATGGTGCCGGTAGACAGTCCGCCGTTAGGGATGATGATGGTCTGTGCGTCGTTGGTGAGCAATATAGTGTTGAATATCTGTATCTCCTTTACCGTGCCCGAGAAACCCTGCGCCTCGATGAAGTCGCCAACTTTGAAGGGCTTGAACAGTAGTATCATCACTCCTCCGGCAAAGTTCTGCAGTGTGCCGCTGAGGGCCATGCCGATGGCTACGCCAGCCGATGCAAACAGTGCGATGAACGACGATGTCTCTATGCCCAATATTGAGATAATGATGATGATCAGCGTGAACCACAGTACCACATTGACAATACTGATGAGGAACGAGTAGAGCGTGGTGTCTACCTTGCTGCGCTCCAGCATCTTCCTTGTCAGTTTTTTTACCCATTTAATAAGCCATGCTCCGATGATGTATACGATGATGGCTACGAGGATGTTCTTTAAGAACCCCAGTGCCCACTGGCCTAGCATTGAGTAGGTCTCGGGCGAAAGAAATTTTTCCAGCATAATAATTGTTTTTGTATTTTGTTATTTGGTTTGTCTTCTTACGGCTCTCACCGTTTTGCCGTCACAGCGGTCGCCGTTGCGGTCATAGAATTTCCCGTAGTCTTCCTCGTAAATGAGGCAGTAGGCACGTTTGCTTTTGAATGACCTACTTGTATCTAGTTCTCCGCACCAGTAATAAAGTGTCTTGCCTTCTGCAAAGCATTGCTCGCCTTCATCGATAGATTCGAAACGAGTGCCGGCGGCAGGCATAAAGATGGATTTCCCGTTTGGTCCCTTGACGGCATAGCCGTTAACGCCATTCAGCTTCGTCCAAGTCCACTCACAGTCGCGTAGCAGTTCGTTAATCTGTGCCTGGGTGGGCATACACCAGTCGTTGCCCCATTTTGCAGTGGCGACATCGGTCTTGCTGTCTCCGATGAGAGAGTTTTGTGTCTCATTAGTATACTTGCTGAATACGCGGTTGTCTTTGTCATCGGGGTTGCTTTTAAGCAACTTGTAGTTGGCCCACGTGTATTTCTTCTTTGGTTTGGTCTCTCCCCACGAGAAGTATTTGCCGTAGCCCTCAGGCTTTTTTGCTCCAATGTTCCATCCCGCCCAAAGTGTCTTGCTGTTGAGTCCTAGATCAACGGCCTTCTCTTTTTCAATCATCATGCCGTTTTCGGCTATCAAGGAGTGGCTTCCGCAGGCAGCGAGCAAACTAGCGGTTAATAGTGCTACTGTTAAATGTGCTAATCTATACATGGTCTTGTCTGTTATTAATTGTTTCTAATATGTCTTGTTCAGTTTTTCTTCTATCTCTTTACCACTGATGCCTAGCGCGGCCATGAGCGAGTAGCCTAGCATCTCCTGCCTGTAGGCACCACCTCTGGCAGGTTGCATGGTGAAGAGCGTAGCTACTGCTTCTTGGCAGTCGCTGTGTTTAAGTAAGCTGTTCACCCTACCTGTCATCTCGGGAGGTAGGGCCACCATGAGCCTCTTTACGGTCTTGTCATCCTGAGTCACCAGCTGTAGTATGTCGCTGGCTATCTGCTCTTTGTCGGCCATTGGCTCTGTCTGTACTGCAGAGAAAGTGAACTCCCCAAGTTTGCCGCAGAATGCTTTGCCGTCTAGCTCGTCTTTGAAATGGCCTGGTGCGAAGTTCTTCATGCAAGCGTTGCGGCTATCGTGAATAAGTATTACTGTGGTCTGGTGTGAACCTTCACGCATCCCGCCGTCGAGTGCCATACATTCCACCCATCGGGCCATGTCGGCTTGAGGCACTCGCCTGCCCAGCATCCTCTCGAAGTTTACTGTCAGGTCGAAGGCCACGCTGTCTACGTAGTCTGCATCGGCAATGATGATATTCTCTGTTAATAACATATTATTGTTCATTTGTTCTTAACTCCTTTAACTTTGTAACTGGCTGAAATAGAATTATTTCACTATCTTCACCACTTTGCTTCCCACCTTGAGCACGTAAGCCTGACCGCTCTTCACGTCGAGCGTTATCTGTGGCATGCCTGTTGCCTTGAGCTGTTGTAGCAGTACACCTCTCAAGTCGTAGAGGCGAATGGTGGTTCCTGCATCAACACCAGTCAACGTCAGCTGATCTCCGTAGTGTGTAAAGGTCCAACTCTCCTGCGTCATTGAAGCAATGGCCGACTTCTCTGTCAGTATTGGCGTAACAATCAGGCGTGTGCATTTAGGCATCTGCATGCTAAGGGTGCTTCCGCCATAATTGTTTATGCCCGGCGATGTTCCTCCTATCTGTTGCACTCGCCATCCAGACACTTCCTTGCTGTTGCCAGGTGTGGTGGTAAGCGTGATGTCGTTGCCTGCAAAAAACTTCCCGTCGAAAATTCCTTTCGACAGCTTCACACCATTGAACTCAATGCCCACGGCAGGCGATTCTCCGTTGGCTGCATTACCACTGATAATCATAGACGAAGGGGTACCCAGATTATAGTAGTTGGCCAATTGGTTGTAAACATGCTCCGTGCGTTGGTTGAGCCATTTACGGGCATTGGTCAGCTCGGTGCTGTAGTTTGGCCACCAGGCGTTGATGGTCTTCCGGTGGTAGGGGTACTCATACTTTATCTTGTTGTACATCTCGTCCCAGATGGCTCTTGTTCCGTCCTCGTTGAGGAAGTTGCCCATGTAGATGGCCATCCGCTCGGTAAA
>CAMYZK010000312.1 GCA_947303825.1 uncultured Prevotella sp.
ATGTATATGCTTATTTGCCACTTTACGGCTTTCAGAGAAGGGCATACTGCCGATGCTGATGCGGTGAATACCCTGCTCAAGAGCGACGATGTAAAGTCTTCGCTGCTAGAACCATTGTACTATACTTTCAAAGTTAAGACACAGAGGTATAAGAGTACCAAGTTCGGATTGCTTGACGAGGTGAGCGACCAGGTGAACTCCATGTCTGGAGAGTCTGTCATGCATTACGTGCTGTGGTCGTTGCTCGTACTTGTACTTGTGCTGGAGTTTTGCATCTTCAGTCAGCACATTTTGGATGTTGCTCTTCCATAAGTGATGAATAATAATCATTTCCAACGATATTGAATTCTATATAAATGATTTGTGATTTTTGCCATAAGGAAAACAGAAGTGTAGCTAAGTTCTGCAAATGGTGTGGTCAGCCGATAGTTAACCATGCCTTGGACAAGATGGTTGGACTGACAGAAGTAAAGGCTCAGCTCAAGACCATTGTGGATACATATACATACCTGCGTTCCAGAAAGGAGATTACTACTGTACGCCTGTCAGTGAATGCCATCATTATAGGTGAGACAGGTACGGGAAAGACAGCCTTGTCTAGTATTATACGAGACTACTTTTTCCAGCATAAGATAATTGACAAGCCTAAGCTTACTATGGTTGACGCTGTAGACTATCAGCGTTTCGTAGACAAGTGGGATGAGAATATCAAGAAGGCTAAGGGTGGCATACTGTTTTTTGACAATGTGCAGAAGTTGCTGCCAGACAAGTATTCTAACCAAGTCAATCCGCTTGACAAGCTCTTTGTCGAGATGGACAAGTGGGACGACAATCCCATTGTCATTATGGCAGGACTTCCAAAGGGTCTAGACGACTTTCTGGAGAGCAATCCAGCTGTGAAGAACCGCTTTAAGTACACCTTCAGACTTCCAACACCCACATATCAGGAACTATGTGCCATAACACGGCAGGAACTGCGTACAAAGTATGGTATAAAGGAGTTTTCGGCTGAGGCCGAGCAACAGCTTACTCGCTATTTCAAATACCAGATAAAGATTAAGGACGAGACATTCGGCAATGCCCATCTGGCGATGAAGACTGCCGAAGACATCTTTACATCTTTCATTAGCCGAGGGGCACAGGCCGACCAGATAGAGAAAGAAGACATAAAGGGATATGTTCCTGAAGAGCGTACTCTTGACGATATCTTGAGCGACCTCGACACCTTCATTGGAATGACAGAAGTCAAGCAGGCTGTAAGGGAAATTGCATACTCTGTGCAGAACAGTCTGCAACGTGCAGAACGCGGACTTGGCGAGCAAGAGAAGATGTCCATGCACATCGTTCTTACAGGTAATCCAGGAACAGGCAAGACAACGATAGCGCGAAAGCTGGGTGAGATTCTTGCTGCCATAGGATATCTGGATTCAGGACATGTCGTCGAGGTAGACCGCTCGCAGATGGTTAGTCCCTATCAGGGAGAAACACCGAAAGTGGTAAACCGTCTTTGCGACAAGGCTATGGGTGGCATTCTCTTTGTGGATGAGGCTTATACCTTGGCCCCCTTGTCACAGTCAGGAGAGAGAGACAACCAAGGCGCTCAGGCATTGGAAACGCTGATGAAGCGTATGGAGGATGATAGAGGAAAGTTTGTGGTCATCGCTGCAGGTTACCGCACTGAAATGGAAAACCTGTTCAGGGTTAATCCTGGAATGAAGAGCCGTTTCAATTACTTCCTCAATATTGAAGACTACTCGCCAGAGGAACTTTACCAGATTATGGAAGTCTTTGCTGGCGGAAAGAAGTATCTCTTCGACAAGGAGGCAGAGGAACTTACCCGCAAGATGATAGACGAGCTGCATAAGCAGCGCGACAAGGACTTCGCCAACGGACGTACCATGCGCTCGCTGTTCGACCAAATTTGCAAAAATCAGGCTAAGCGTCTGCAAAATGGAGACCTCTCGCAAATGTCTAATGAGCAGCTTATGACCATTACTGTCGATGACATTCCATACGAGGCTCCAAAGGAAGTTGACTATCAGGAATGCCTCAAGAAGTTTGAAGGAATGGTCGGACTTGAAAGTGTCAAGAAGGAGGTATCCAACCTTGCTGCCTTCCTCAATCTGCAGATTAAGCGTGGCGAGACAAATACATTCCAAGGCAAGCACTATGTGTTTACTGGCAACCCTGGTACAGGCAAGACAACCGTGGCTCGTATTATGGCCGATGTGTTTAAGACACTTGGCATCCTGACACGTGGACAGCTGGTAGAGGCAGACAGGTCGAAGCTTGTAGCCGGATTCTCAGGACAGACGGCCATCAAGACCAACCAGCTTATTGACTCTGCTATGGGAGGTGTGCTGTTTATTGATGAGGCATACACGTTGAAGTCGAGCGACAACGACTCGTTTGGCGGTGAGGCCATAGACACACTGCTGAAACGCTTGGAGGATGACCGTGGAAAGTTCATCTGCATCGTTGCCGGATATACCGACCAGATGCACGACTTCATAGACACCAATCCGGGATTGAAGAGCAGGTTTACACAGACCATACATTTTGATGACTACAATCCCGATGAGCTTACTCAGATATTTGAGAATCTTGCCAAGGCAAAGAGCTTTACCATCGACGAGGCAACTCATGGTGCCATACATCGTGAGTTTGAACAGCTCTACCTGCGTC
Source organism: uncultured Prevotella sp. (assembly GCA_947303825.1). Classification (GTDB taxonomy): domain Bacteria; phylum Bacteroidota; class Bacteroidia; order Bacteroidales; family Bacteroidaceae; genus Prevotella. Next base: position 2,686 of record CAMYZK010000312.1, read on the forward strand.
GTGACAAGAACTTTGGAAATGCTCGTGAGGCCAGACGCATTTTCAACGAGGCCGTGGAGAAGCAGAGCCAGAGACTTGTCTCACTGATGAACGACCCTGGATTCACAGAACAGGAGATGTTCCGTCTCACAGTCGAAGACCTGCCTGCTGCACAGAGCGCAGCAGCACGCCCGCTTGACGAGGTGCTCAACGAGCTGGACGACTTCATTGGCATGCGATCCGTGAAGAACAGCATACGCCGCCTGGCTGTGCAGAGTATGTTCATGAAACAGAGAGCAGCAATGGGTGCTGGAAAGGTGCAGCAGCTGGCCATGAATTTCATTCTTACTGGAAATCCTGGGACAGGAAAGACGTCTATAGCACGCAAGATGGGCGAGATTCTCCAGTCTATGGATATTCTGCCTACGAACCGCGTTATAGAAGCTAGCCGTGCAACACTTGTAGGTAAATACATGGGAGAGACTCCTAAGATTGTAAACTCCATGTGCGACAAGGCAATGGGCGGTATACTCTTCATTGACGAGGCTTATACTCTGAGCGACCAGAACGACCAGTATGGCAAGGAGGCCATCGATACGCTTATGAAGCGCATGGAGGATGACCGTGGTAAGTTCATTGTTATTGCTGCGGGTTACAAGGACAAGATGGACGAATTCCTTCAGGCTAACGCGGGTCTGGCAAGCCGCTTCACTCATAAGTTGCATATCGATGATTATAACGAGGACGAGCTGCTGGCCATATTCAAGAAAATGGCACAAAAGGATCAGTATGTTCTTT
>CAMYZK010000313.1 GCA_947303825.1 uncultured Prevotella sp.
GAGGCTCTCCAGATGGGGCTGGCCTTCTATCGGAGCCACCGTATCAGCATCAAGGAGCTCATCCACCACTCCGACAGGGGAATCCAGTATGCGTCATTCAAGTACACAGACCTGCTGACGGCCAACAAGATACGCATCAGCATGACACAGTGCGGAGACCCGCTGCACAATGCGCTGGCCGAGCGCATGAACAACACGGTGAAGAACTCATGGCCGTACGCTTATGAGGGCATGGGATTCGACGAGGCACAGAAGGCTGTGGCCAATGCCATCATGATGTACAACACGGCCCGTCCACACAGTGCACTGGACATGAGAACACCCTTCCAGGTGGTCACCGGCATCAGTGCCAATCCGCTACTCTCACCGACCAAAGCAGACCTTTCCCAGATGTCTCTTGGGGGTTCTTCGACCCCCGCCGATGTCATCCCCCTGGGTGTTTTTCATGGTTAAATTCTGTTGATTATGACGTTTTCTCGATTTGTTGTCCTATCTTTGCCCCCGTAATGTGCGATAATGCCCATCGGATACCGCTATATAGCATGTCGGGTGCCAGTCTCTGGTTTTTGGTGTTTATCGCCTATCGGCGATGGTTTAGATGTTTAAGGGGGCTAACGCCCTGAGACTTACGGTTAGTCCTCTTTTTCGGAACTGATGATACCCTAACTGCGACATGAGCGGTACCATACTGTGATACGAGCGGTACAGAGTGAGCGGTGTAATCACCGTAAACCAATTTAGGAATAACGGAGAAATCCGTTAACCAGAACGGGCACTAAGCGTTTCCAGTGTCAACTGTCTTAGGAATAAGCAGAACACTGCAACAACAATGTAAAAAAAAAGGAATGACAACCTATATTGAAATTAAGAGTATAAACTGTCAACCTTATTCAGTACACCTCACACCTGTATGTGATTGTTAAAAGCAGGCAACATACGTTAATTCTACAAAGTTGCTTTGGCTGTCCTACTTTGAATGGCTACTTTTGCGTCCGTTCTCCGTTCACGCTGTTGAATGACTATATATACACTGCCCCGGTGCGGTCGGCATCACCTGGTGTTGCCTTCGTCCGATGCCCCAACAACATTGCCGACATATTAGAGAGTTGGGTTTTCTTCGACGAGCCAAGCGATCGCTCGCCCTGTGGTCACTTGCTTCCAAGGGGGTGCATGCCATTGTTAATAAAGGTTAAGTGAAATGACTTCCTGTTGCCTTTTGTTTCATTATTCCAGAAAAAATCGTAATTTTGCACCGAATTATTGCGTTTCATCTTGGAAACGCTGTTTCTTACCACTATTTTTTGTCACAAAAATTATTTGACATCAATGTATACTAAGGAAGAACTAGAAAAGATGGATAATGTCCAGCTAAATGCTGTTGCAGAGCAGTTGGGCCTTACGGTGTCGGCTAATGTAAGCAAGGAGACGTTAATATATGACATATTGGACAAGGCTGCTATAGACAGTGCTGTCGAGGTGTCAGCTCCGGCAAAAAAGAAACGTACGCGTATAGCAAAGAAAGACACCGACCCTGTATATAGTGTGAACGGTAAAGAGGGGGAAAACCTTGATTCTAACAGCAGGACTAAAAAAGCAAAGGAGCCCTCGCTCTTTGCAGACACGGACAGCAAGGTGGCCAATGCTACGACAGCGAAGGAGAAGAAGACACGCAAGAAGGCCACGACTACAATGGAAAGCGAAGACGAGACAACGGCACAGCCAAAGCGCAGAGGCAGGAAGCCGAAGGCCGAGACAGCTGCAGCACCCGAAACTGCAACGGCCAACACTGACAATGCTGATGACCAACAGGCAGAAGAGGGCAAGAAGGCTACGAAGAAAAAGACGACGAAAAAAGCAACAAAGAAGTTGGATGCTGCCGATGCCAATACCGGTGCCGAAGTAATTGGCGAGAGTGAGATTGCTGCCGACGTTCCTGAGGCTGCTTTCTCGGGAGAGGACTTCTCGTCGGATACCGACATGGAGCTGCTAGAGAAACTTCAGGAGAAGATGGCCTCATATTCAGAAGAGCCTCCACAAGATGAGAATGAGGATGAGGCATATCAGCAAAACATGAACACTGAAGTGTGGGGAGGTGACCCAGGCGACGGTACCGACTTCATAACTGTTGTTGATTTGCCGATAGAAGATCAGGAGGCAATGCCTACGCTCGACATATTCGATCGTCCCGTCACCGCACAGCAAACACAAGCTGTTGTACAGAAGCCGCAGCAAAAAGCCGATGCAGGAAACCAGCGTTACGACTTCTCGGACATCATAACAGGCAATGGTGTGCTTGAACTGCTACAGGACGGTTATGGTTTCCTGCGTTCGAGCGACTACAATTACCTTTCTTCGCCCGACGATATCTATGTGTCTCCCCAGCAGATAAAGAAATACTCGCTGAAGACAGGCGACGTGGTAGACTGCACAGTGCGTCCGCCACTGGAAAACGAGAAGTATTTTGCCATGTCGACGGTGAACAGCATAAACGGACGGAACCCGTCGGAGGTGCGCGACCGTGTGAGCTTTGAACACCTTACGCCGCTGTTTCCTGAGGAGAAATTCTCGCTTACGGGAGACCCGCAGACCACCAACCCGTCGACGCGTATTGTTGACCTGTTTGCTCCTATTGGAAAGGGGCAGAGAGCTCTTATTGTTGCACAGCCAAAGACGGGTAAGACCATCTTGATGAAGGATATTGCAAATGCTATTGCTGCCAACCATCCCGAGGCCTATATCATGATGCTGCTTATTGACGAGCGTCCAGAGGAGGTTACCGACATGGCCCGAACAGTCAATGCAGAGGTGATAGCATCTACCTTTGACGAACCTGCCGACAGGCATGTGAAGATTGCCGGCATTGTGCTCGAGAAAGCAAAGAGAATGGTGGAGTGCGGACACGATGTTGTGATATTCCTAGACAGCATAACCCGACTTGCCCGGGCATACAACACCGTTGCTCCTGCCAGCGGAAAAGTGCTTACAGGTGGTGTAGATGCCAATGCCCTGCAAAAGCCCAAGCGATTCTTCGGAGCTGCCCGCAAGATAGAGAACGGCGGATCGCTTACTATCATTGCTACTGCCCTTGTGGACACAGGCTCGAAGATGGATGAAGTTATTTTCGAGGAGTTCAAGGGCACTGGCAACTCGGAAATACAGCTTGAGCGCATGCTGTCGAACAAGCGTATCTTCCCCTCGATGAACCTTGTTCAGTCGAGTACACGACGCGACGACCTGCTACAAGACCAGACTACCCTCAACCGTATGTGGATAATGCGCAAGTACATAGCCGAGATGAACCCCATCGAGGCCATGAACACTGTCTACGACCGTCTGGTGCAGAGCAAGAACAACGAGGAGTTCCTTATGTCAATGAACAGCTAATTTACTTGGTCATAGCATGTTATGAAAAGGATAGTTCTTTTTATGGCTGCCGGATTGATGGTCCTGGC
>CAMYZK010000314.1 GCA_947303825.1 uncultured Prevotella sp.
CGAGCGGCAAGCGGCAAAGCCGAGCGGGGGAGGGCTGGGGGTGGCCCTTTAGACGTTGAGGTTGAAACCTATCTTGAGTGTCACGGGGAGGGCCAGCTTGGCGTAGTCGAAGCCGCGCAGACTCTCGTCATAGCTATATGCAAACTCCGGGTCGTAACCTAGGTACTTGGTCAGCGTGAAGAGGTTCTCGGCTGCCACGAAGACATTGCCGGAGCGAACAAACGACAGGAACTTGTCGAAGTTGTAGGCCAGGCGTACTGAGCGCAGCTTCATGTAGTCGCCATTCTCTATCCAGCGGTCGCTGAAGAGGTTGTTGCCAATGGCATCGCCATAGGTGGCCTGTCCTTCCACTTGCCAGCGGTTGAGCACCGACTGAGCCTGGTTGTAGAAGGTCTGCATGGACTCGGCGTCGCGGCGCGTGGCGTTGTATACTTTCGCACCCAGAGAATAGCCGAAGTTGGCATCGAGGGTGATCTTCTTGTAGCGCAGCATGATGTTGAGGCCACCAAACATGGTGGGCAGTGAGCTGCCAAGCGACACCATGTCTTCACCATTGATGATGTGGTCGCCGTTCTGGTCGACAAAGCGCACGTCGCCAGCCTGGTAGGCCATTCCGCTACTGTTGACGAGCGCATCGGCGAGGGCTTCGTCGGTAGTGCTGTAGATGCCGTTGGTCTGGTAGCCATAGAACTGATAGGGTTTCTGGTCTACAGCCATGAGCATGCGAGCATCGTCGTGATTGTAGTCGGTATAGGTGATGAGGTAGCTGTCGGCTCCGCCGAGCGACTTTATCTTGCTCTCCTGTGTGGCGAAGGTGCCTGAGAGGACAAGGCCGAAGTCGCGTGTCTGTATGGGAGCAAGGCGCAGAGAGGCCTCCAGGCCCTTGCCGCTAATCTTTCCGCTGTTCTCGTAGTAGGCCGTGGAGCCGTAGACATAAGACACGCCGCTGTTCAACAGCAGGTCGTAGCTCTCGTTGGCATAGACTGCCAGTCCCAGGTCGAGGCGGCCGTTCAGCAGGGAGGCATCGATGGCCAGGTCTATCTGGCGTTTCTTTTCCCAGGAGAGGCGGGTGTTGGGCATGTTGGCGCGTGTGATGGTGCCAATGCCATATTCGCCTGATGCCTTGCTGATATAATAGCTCTTGCCATAGTTTGACGAGAAGCGGCTGTTGCCCGACAAACTGGCCTCTAGAGAGATGTTAAGCCTGTTGAACAGGGTGGGGAGGGCTCCCGTGTTGGCTGCCATGAAGGTGATGCCTGCCGAGGGGAAGAAGCCGAAGCGGGCGGCATCGTCGCCGGTAACGCTGGTGCCATCGATGGCCAGGCCGAGCTGTCCGCGCAGTATGCGGTTCCAGATGTAGTCGGCATGGAGGTTATAGCCCATGTAGTTCCACTGTATGTTGTCGCCGGTGGTGCTCTTCTCGTCGTTGGTCTTGTCGAGGGTGCGCTCCCAGTCGTTGGCAGTGTTGAAGCCTGTACTCCAGTCGAACTCCAGGTTGCGGCGCATGAGGCGGGCGGTGGCAATGGCCGAGAACTCGTGTATCTTGTTGAAGGTGCGGTTGTATTGCCCCTGCAACTGGTAGTTGTTCATGGTCTGGCGTATGACGCCGTTGCTCACCTGGTTGCGCCCCGTGCCGTTGAGCTGAGGTATGATGGTCTGGTTGGACACGCCGGGGATGAACATCGTCTCCTCGGTGTAGTTGTAGTACAGGCCAACGAGGGCAGAGAGCTTGAGGTAGTCGTTGAACTTGTAGTTGAGTCCCAGCTGGGCGTTGGCATCGTATATCTTGTCGGTCCCCTCGGCGGTGTTGACCAGGGCCAGGGGGTTGCTCACGTCATTGTAGGCAGTGTAGGGGATGGAGCTGGTTTGCCAGACGTTGTACTTGGCGTAGATGGGCAGCACAGAACCGTCGGTCTGCTTGGCGTAGGCACTGACCAGCGGCATGGAGCGCTGTGCTGCCAGCAGGGGGTTCACCTCTGGGCGCATGCCCTGGTTGTGCAGGTTGCTGTTGATGTATGCCAGTCCTACGTTGGCTGTGATGTCAATCTTGCGGCTCACCATCACATCGCTGGAGATGAGGGTGTGGTAGCGGTCGCTGTTGGTGGTGCGCAAGGTGCCCTGGTTGCCGGTATAGCCGAAGGAGATGTTGTATTTGGCTATCTCGTCGCCTCCCTCTACGCGGAAGATGTTCTCTGTCTGGAACCCGGTGCGCTGTATCTCCTTCATCCAGTCGGTATTCTCATTGAAGAGATAGGAGTTGAGGTTGGCCGTGTTCTGAAGGAAGGAATAGTCGGCAGTAAGTGCTGTAAACGACGGATAGGCCGTCATGCCCACTGCACCCATGTAGTTGCGATACTGTGTGGCATCCATCATGGGTATTGACGTGCCTCGCATGTTCATGCCGTACTGTCCGCTGAAAGAGATGCGGGTGTCAAGGTTGTCGCTGGTGGCCTGCTGGGTCTCGATCATCACTACTCCGTTGGCACCCAGTGAGCCGTAGATGGCTGCGTCGGCACCCTTGAGCACTGTGATGGAGCGTATGTCTTTGGGAGAGTAGCCGAAGAGCATGTCGCGTGAGTAGCCGTTGATGATGCCCGAGAGTTCCCGCTGTCCGAAGTAAGGTATGCCGTTGATGACGATAAGCGGGGCGTTGTCGGCCACGAAGGAGTGTATGCCACGAAGGTTCATGTATGTACCCTCGCCAGGCATGCCGCTCTTCTCCACTATCTGCAGGCCGGAAAGCTGGTTTCGTGTGGCTGCCCCGACAGACAGCTTGTCGGTGAAGTCCTTGTTTTCTATTGCACTGATGGTTGCCGGGCGCTCGTTGCGTGACACTGTTCCGTGGGCCGTCTCTGCCTTGCCGTCGTAGAACACTTCGTTCTGGGGTACCAGCGTAATCTGGAAGCCGGTGTCACCGTTCTTGCGCTTCAGCAGTCTCAGCGACAGTGTACGCTCATAGTAGCCGTCGGCCTTGACGGTGATGGTGGCATCGTTGTCGTCGGTCTTAAGCTCGAAGATGCCACCCTCGTCGGAGAGGACGGAATTCTTCTCACCGGCCACGGTAATGATGGCTCCTGTGACGGGCTGGCCGTTGGTGGCTTTCACTTTCGACCGTATGGTGGTTGTCTGTGCTGATGCAGCGGCTGCGATGGTGCCGGCTGCCAGCAGGATATATAGTCTTTTCTTCATATTTCTTTATGTATAGCAGTGAACTATGAACAGAGAGTGGATTAGTAGTTGTTGTGTGTGGGGCGCAGGCACCAGTGGTACATCATGAGCTGCGTGGAGTTGCTGCCATCGCCCGGTTCGGTGCGAACAAAGCGTTTGGTAAGGTCTTTCGACTCAACACGTATGCGGAAGGTGCCGTTTTTCTTCTGCTGCACTATGCCGACGGTGTAGCCATCGGTGTCGTAGGCTGCCACGTTGGCGTCATACTCACGCCATTCGTCGG
>CAMYZK010000315.1 GCA_947303825.1 uncultured Prevotella sp.
TAGAAGCCGCCATTGCTGCTGCCACTGCCTCACACAAGGTATTTGCCCGACTTGCCGAAGCCATTGCCGAAGCAAACGATGAGATAGCCAACTCGCATGCTACAGACAAAGCCGACTTCCAGGCTGCCATTGATGCCGCGCAGACGGTCTACGACGCCGTCACCACTACCGATGCACAGGCTGAGGCCGCCATCGCTGCACTGGCCGAGGCATCGTTTGCCTTCAAGGTGCAAAACGGCAGCGAGAGTGGAAATGCTCCCACCGTGGTCACCGACACACGCTTTATCCGAGGTTGCACATGGGCTTTCGGACGTAGCACCGTTACGGGCGGTAACATACTTGAGGAAGGCTTCTGCTGGAGTGAGAATCCGGAGCCAAAGGTTACTGACAATCGTACTACGGAGTATATCAATCAAGCAGGAAAGATATATTGGCTGCGCAACCTGAAGCCCGCTACAGTCTATTATATGCGTGCCTACGCCATAAACAGTGATTACGCTGTGGGCTATGGCGATGTCATCAAGTTTGTCACCGTGCCTAAGGGCACCGTAGGCCATTGGTACAACAATGGCGGCGATGAGGCCACCAACGACCGCATCAACTATGCCATTGACCTGTCGATGGACTACTATTGGAACAACCTGACCAGCATCCACGGCTTTGGCATCAGTGTTACTTACAGTCCAGGCACGCCAACGGCCGACTGTAGCTACGGCGGTAGCATGCGTGTGGGTGAGAGCTCCAGCTACCAGCAGCCAGGCACCATCATGCACGAGGCCTTCCATGGCATCGGTGTGGGTACCCACGGCATGTGGTGGAACGGCGAGATGCGCTCGGCAGGAAGCCGTGGTGACTGGCTTGGCGACCGTGTGACCGAAGCCGTGCGCTTCTGGGACAACAGTGCGACAGCCGTCATCACTGGCGACGATATGCACCTCTGGCCATACGGCTGCAACGGTGCCCATGAGGACACCCACAACGACAATCTCTATTGCATGATGGGTATCCTGGCACAGGCTCTCAACGAGGACGGCCTTCCTGGATCGGGCGAGATAGGCTACGCCCTGCCTTACTATTCCTTCAACCACGAAGATGGTGTGAAGTACTACATCAAGAACGAGGATGAGAGCCGAGGCCTCCGCACGGCCTATCTCGTAGAGACAGAGAGTCACACCCTGCAGTGGAAGACGATGACTGCAGATGAGGCTGCCGCCAACGATGCTGCCGCCTGGTACCTCACCTTCACTCCCTCCAACCAATACTATCAGTTGCGCAATGCCGCCACAGGCTATTATATGACCTACAGCGGCGGCATCAAGACCTCCAGTGTGGGCGGAGGTACCGCCTCCGCCAATAATTTCCACCTGATGCGCGGACGTGTTGATGTGGACGGTCACCGAGGCTACTACATCATCCACCCGGAGAGCTCGGCCAACCCGCCGTGCCTCAATGCGACGACTGGCGGCAAGACTGCTACCACACAATGGAACATCGCCAAGAGTGCCAAGACGCAACGGTGGCTAATACTCACCGCCGACGAGGCCCTGAACTTCGAGAATGGCAATGTAGACCTGGCCCGTACCGAGCTGAACAACCTATTGGCACGGATACGTAAGCTTGCTCAGACACCACACAATGAGGAGGTGGAAGGTGCCGATGTCACTCTGACCACTACGCTTGACAACATAGAGAGCCAGGCTGCTACTTGTACCAAGGGAACCGAGGTCGAAGCTCTTTCAGAGCAGGCTCGCAACGCTGCCGTCGACTTCCTCTCCAGCGTCTCCGTCACTGATGTGGCACAGCCCTTCGACCTGTCCTTCTTGATAGTGAACGCCAACTTCGACAACGATGCCACCACCGGATGGACATCAAACAATGGTGCTCCAGGCTACGATGCACAGGGAGCAGAGTTCTTCGAGAAGACGTTCAACTTCTACCAGATGCTAAGCAACATGCCTTTGGGCAAGTACCAGCTGCGTGCCTCTGCTTTCCAACGCCCCGGAGCCTACGATGCCGTTCTTACACCCTACCTTAACGGCAAGGCCAAGGTCACCAGTTCGCTTTTCATCAACAGCACCACGGCTGCAGTAAAGCATATCTGCGATGACCGCCAGCCTAATTACCTGTTTAACGACGGAGGGTGGGGCAGCGACTGCCAACTTGCCGACGGTACCTACATCCCCAATTGCATGACGGGTGCGGAGAAATACTTTACCAAGGGACTTTACGATAGTAGCGTTGATGCACAACTCGATACCAAGGGAGCCACACTGCGCATAGGCATAAAGTGCACCAATGCACCCTCGGCCTACTGGACCATGTTCGACAACTTCCGCCTGCTCTTCTTCGGAAGTACCAGGGTTCCCGACAACATCAGTGCACCACAGTCTGACAGTGGAGTAACAGCAACCGACGCTGTTGTCTACGACCTGCAAGGACGCCGTGTTGAAAACTGCAGGCTGCCAAAGGGTCTTTACATTATAGGTGGAAAGAAAGTAATCATCTCTAAATAGCACGTCCGTTTTTATGGGAATTCTTCACCCTTCACTCTTCACTCTTCACTGGCCTCAGCCGATTCTTCACTCTTCACTCTTCACTCTTCACTTAAGAGAATTAGCCCTGTTCTGCCTGACTGTTGTCCTGCCATCCAAGAGTGTTGCCCAGAACCCCTTTGGACATGCGTTGGTGCCCGACATGATTGCCGATGCCAGCATAGAGCTGGTGGGCGACACCTTCTACTGTTACGCCACCACCGACGGCTACGGACGTGGACTGGACACCTCGGGGCCGCCAGTGGTGTGGAAATCGCGAGACTTCGTGCACTGGAGCTTCGAGGGCATTAGCTTCCCTTCAGCAGCCAAGGAGAAGTTCTGGGCACCCAGCAAGGCGGTAGAGCACGGCGGCCGCTGGTATCTTTACCCCACGGTGAACCATTATATGCATGTAGCCGTTAGTGACAGCCCAGGTGGCCCTTTCCGTCTGGCTCGCGGTGAGGACGAGTTTGAGAAGCCATACGCTGCGGCAGCAACCCTGCGACAGGATGGTGACCGTGGGGGGATAGATGCCGAGGTGTTTGTTGACGATGATGGTCAGGCCTACGCCTTCTGGGGTGGCCGCCATGTGGCACGGCTGGCCGACGACATGATGACACTGGGCGACATACAGACCTTGGAGACGCGTCGCAAGGAGTATAGCGAGGGACCCATCTTCTTCAAGCGCAAGGGCATCTACTACTATCTCTATACCATCGGTGGTGACGAGTGCTATGAGTACTACTACCAGATGAGTCGCACGTCTCCACTCGGCCCTTACGAGACACCAAAGTACGACCTCGTATCAACTGCCAATGTGGCGCAAGGCGTCTTCGGCCCTGGCCACGGCTGCGTCTTCAATGTTGGCGATGACTACTACTTCGCCTTTTTGGAGTTCGGGCGTCGCAGCACC
>CAMYZK010000316.1 GCA_947303825.1 uncultured Prevotella sp.
TAGGGGTGTAAACGGCTTTGCGAAGCTCTGCGAACGATGCAGAGAAAGCCAATGCCTTCGGCAGGCCTTTTTCGTCCTTTTCCTCACCATACAGGTTGCAGGGAACTAGTCCCTCCTTGCGCATCATCTTTGAGGCTTTCTTGCCTGTGGCCTCGCGCTTCTGACCGTTAATTGCAATTTCTTTCATAACGTTTGTGTTACTCTAAATTAAGCTGTTAAATAAAATGTTTTATGTGTCTTAATTCGCCATCACACGAAAAAAGCGGGTGCAAAGGTACAAAAATAAATGATAAAAGATAAATGATTAATGATAAAATTTCAAAAAAACAGCATTTTTCTTGTATAATAGCAGAAAAATACCTACTTTTGCACTCGTAAAGGAGATTACTAAATGATAAACAGAGAACTCATAAGAATAAAGATTGTTCAGCTGGCCTATGCTTATTACCAGAACGGAAGCAAGAACATGGAGACTGCCGAGAAAGAGCTATTCTTTAGCATGTCCAAGGCATACGACCTGTATATCCACCTCTTATCTTTGATTGTTGCCGTAACAAGCGAGTCGCGCCGTCGTCTGGAAGTATTGCAGTCCAAGACTGCACGCGAGGGCTTCGATGCTCCATCGGCACGTTTGGCACTAAACCGCTTTGCCGTGCAGTTGGAGAACAACCATCAGTTGCAGGAGCTTGTGGAGGCACAGAAGTTTTCATGGACTGACAGTGCCGAGTTCATCGGCCATCTGCTGGAGCAGATAGAGCAGAGTCAGATTTACAAGGACTATCTGGAGGGCGAAGACAGCTATGCTGCCGACCGTGAGCTGTGGCGCAAGCTGTACAGGGCCCTTATACAAGACAATGCAGAGCTAGACCAGCTGCTGGAGGAGCAGAGCCTGTACTGGAACGATGACAAGGAGGTGGTAGACACCTTTGTGCTGAAGACCATCAAGCGCTTCGACGAGAAGAATGGAGCCAAGCAGGAGCTGCTGCCCGAATACGACAGTGAGGAAGAGAAAGACTATGCCCGCAAACTGTTCCGGGCGGCCATTCTCAATGCCGATGAATACCAGAGGTACATGAGTGACACATCGATAAACTGGGATTTCTCGCGACTGGCCTATATGGATGTCATTATCATGCAGATTGCAATAGCCGAGATGCTTACCTTCCCCACCATCCCACTCAGCGTCACCATCAACGAGTATGTGAGTTTGGCAAAGATCTACAGCACTCCACGCAGCTTTGGCTACATCAACGGGATGCTCGATGCCATTGCCCGCTACCTCATCCGCCAAGGAAGGCTGATGAAGAAGTTTGACGAATGAACCCTGATACGGAAGGCTATAAGAGATTAGAAGACAGAATAAACCCAATACAACTTAATTATAATAAACAGAAATGACAAACATTCTTTTACAGGCTCAGGGTGGCGGCAGTGCCATGCCTATGCTTCTTATGATGGTGGCCATCTTTGCCATCATGTATTTCTTCATGATTAGACCCCAGCAGAAAAAGCAGAAGGAGATACAGAAGTTCCAGAACCAGCTTACCGAAGGAACTCCTGTCGTGACTGGTGGCGGTATCTATGGCACTGTTAAGAGCGTAGACTTGGCCAAGAACACCGTTGAGGTGCGTATAGCACGCGACGTCATCATCACCGTTGACAAAAGCTACGTTTTCAAAGATATGGCAAACACCCCCATGCAGAAGTGACAACACTCTGTGAACACGACACATGTGGGATCTTCTAAATATAGTCAGGCGTTTCCTGTTCGGCTGGGCCAACAGGGAATTCCTGATTTTCCTTTTCTATCTTGCTATGGCAGGTATCTTCTGGCTGCTGATGACACTCAACGACGGCTATGACCAGGAGATAAAAGTACCAGTCAGGTTTGTCAATGTACCTGGAAATGTGGTGCTTACCTCAGGCGAGACAGACACACTGCGGTTCACTGTTCACGACAAGGGCATAAGCCTTATCACCTATCTTTATAAGAAAGAACAGACTCCCATCACCATTGACTTCCGTCGCTTCGACCGCACTAATGGCACGGGTCTGGTGCCTGCCAGCGATCTGCTCAAACTCATGGCTGCAACACTGCCTGCATCGGCGAAGGCGGTGGCGGTTAAACCAGAGGCACTGCTGTTCTATTATAATAACGGAGAACGCAAGAAGGTGCCTGTAGAGTATCAGGGCAAGGTGATGCCCGACATGCCTTACTACCTCTCAGAAGTGCGTTACATGCAGGACAGCGTCACCATCTATGCCTCAGAACAGAAACTTGATAGCATAAAGAAAGTATATACCGAGCCTCTCAACTACAGTGATTTCCGCGACTCACTCGTGGTGAGAGCACGCTTACGCAAGATAGAAGCTGTAAAGATAGAGACAAGCGAGATTAGAGTGAGCTAACACACCGACATGCTCACACAGATGTCTATTGACGACGTTCCTGTCGAGGGTGAGAACATGCCCGAAGGTATGGTGCTGCGCACCTTCCCCGCAAAGGTACAGGTAAGCTTCGTTGCAGGAGTGAAACGTATTAAGACACTCTCTGCTACCGATTTCCTAGTAGTGGCCGACTATAATCAGTTGAGTTCCGATTCTGCCTCCAAGTGCCGTGTCTACCTGAAGAAATGGCCGTCCGACATCCAGCGTGTCAAACTCTCTACCGACCGTGTAGACTATCTTATTGACGAAAGCGAATGATACGAATAGCCATAACAGGAGGGATAGGCAGTGGCAAGAGCTATGTGTGCCGCATGCTGAGAGATTACGGTATTGAGGTCTACGACTGCGATGCGGCGGCAAAGCGTCTCATGCGCACCTCACCCGACCTTAAGCGGAAGATAACGGCCCTTGTCGGCCCCGATGCCTATTTGCCATCAGACGGCATCCGTGGCGAGTGGGTTCTCAACAAAGCTGTCGTGGCCCGGTTCCTGCTGGCATCAGCGCAAAATGCCAAGGCCATCGACAACATTGTCCACCCCGTAGTGGCTGCCGACTTTCTGGCTAGCGGCATGCAGTGGCTGGAGAGTGCCATTCTCTTTCAGTCTGGCTTCCACCACCGGGTGAGCTTCGGCGCTGTCGTGGTCGTCACTGCCCCCGATGAAGTGAGACTGGAGCGCATTGTGGCCCGCGACGGCATATCGCCAGAGAAGGCCCAGCAGTGGATACGCCAGCAATGGCCCCAGGAAGAGATAGTACGCTTGGCCGACTACGAGATTGTCAACGACGGGCAACAACCATTGGAGCCGCAGATAGAACAGATATTAGAATGCATAATCCATAATCCATAACTATGTGATTATTATTATACCGTGTAATTCATAATTTATAATTTAAATCTACGATTATCGTATGAAACAGACCATCCTTTCCATTGCCGGACGTCCCGGACTCTACCGTCTGGTGTCGCGTGGCAAGAAC
>CAMYZK010000317.1 GCA_947303825.1 uncultured Prevotella sp.
CCTTACTTGGCATCGGTGTAACCATAGGGTATTATCATAAAGCCGGATTCGATTATGGAATAGGCGAATCCTTGGCCCTTTGGGGAGCAGTTCTTCTTTGTGTAAGTATTTTCTTGGACAAAAGAAAGATCAAAAGCACCGATGAACCTGTCAACGAAGAGGAAAACGATGAACAGCCTACATCTGATGCTCCCCAGCCTACGCCGGAGGCCTCGACACCCAAGCCAGCTCAGTCTGCCATGTCCATTCCGGCACCCGCTCCGAAAGTGTCAGCACCAGTAGCAGAGGAAAGTAACTACTACGCTGAGGACGACGGGGACGAACAGGTACATTCACGCAGCAACCTTTGGTGGTTCCTTGGGGCTATGCTGGGCACTATCGTCGTTGGTGGCATCGCAGCTCTCATCATCCTTGGTCAGCAGAAGAAGCACGATGTAGATGAAGACGAAGACACGGAAATGGTGACGGATGAACCTGAGTGGGATGCGTTGGGCAGCGTGATGAACGACGGCATCAACGACGATGTTATAGAATACAAGGATGATGATCTGGGACTAACTGGAAAAAGCGCAGTAAAGGATTACAAGAAGCTGGTAAAGAAACTGAAGAAAGCGAAGGCAACATCCAACCTTGATTTGATAAATGAGGTTGTGAAAGAAGCCCAGCTTTATGCAGAAAAATACAAGGATGTAAAAATGACCGATGCTCAGAAGGCTGAAATACAGGAGCTTATGAAGGAGCTGCAGTGAGTCAATTAATTCTAAGTGGGAATAAAACCAGTTTAATTCGTGGTTAAAAAATAGAATCTGTGTACTTAAGACGGCTATCGAACGTATGAAGGGTGAAATGGCACAGAAAAGAAAGAACTCTATCCCGCTGTTTTTTTCTGATAGATGATGGCTTCGTGATGGCGTGTGCCAATCCTGCCTGTGGCAACCTTTATTCCCCTTATAATCGAGAAGGAGGTGAATACCTCTGATTGGTGTTCACCTCCTATTCTGCTACTTGTTCTTTACTATCTGAGCAGTGAAGGTAGCTTCGCTTACCACATGGTCGCCTACGAATGCATAGCCTTTCATGCTGGATATGCCGTGGCGAAGTGGAGCCATCATCTCTACCTTGAAGAGCAGTGTGTCTCCGGGCACCACCTTTTGGCGGAACTTCACTCCGTCTATCTTGAGGAAGTATGTGCTCCAACGCTCAGGTTCCTCTACGCTGTTGAGCACCAGCAGACCGCCCACCTGAGCCATGGCCTCTATCTGCAGCACTCCGGGCATAACGGGCTCCTGAGGGAAGTGTCCCTGGAAGAAAGGTTCGTTGGCCGTTATGTTCTTTACTCCGACGATGCTTGTGGGGCCTATCTCTATCACCTTGTCTACCAGCTGCATGGGGTAGCGGTGTGGCAGCAGCTCGCGTATGCGGTTTACGTCCATGATGGGTGTCTCGTTGGGGTCGTAGAAGGGGGCCTGTATCTCGTGCTTGCGTATCTCCTTACGCAACTCGCGTGCAAAGCGGTTGTTGATGGTGTGTCCGGGGCGGGTGGCAACGATGCGTCCTTTTATGGGACGGCCTATGAGAGCCATGTCGCCTATGACGTCGAGCAGCTTGTGGCGTGTACACTCGTTCTCCCACTGCAGCGGCTTGTGTTGTATGTAGCCCAGCTCGGTGGCATCGCGGTGCTCCACATGCAGCAGGTCGGCCAGCATGTCGAGACGTTCCTGGGTGGTCTGACGCTCGTAGATGACGATGGCATTGTCCATGTCGCCACCTTTGATAAGGTTGGCCTGTAGCAGCGGCTCTATGTCGCGCACGAAGACGAAGGTGCGTGCCGGTGCTATCTCTTGGGCATACTGCGAGATGTCGTCGAGGGTGGCAAACTGTGAGTTGATGAACTTTGACTCGAACGAGCACATGGTGGTGAGCGAGAAGTCGTCGTCGGGCAGTATGGTGATGCACGACCCTGTTTCCTCGTCTTTCACCTCTATCTTCTTGCGAATGACGTAGTAGTCTTTTGGGGCAGCCTGCTCTTCAAGGCCAATCTCTTTTATCTTCTCCACATACTGTATGGCAGAACCGTCGAGAATGGGGAACTCTGGTCCGTTGACCTGTATGAGACAGTTGTCTACACCCAGTGCATAGAGAGCGGACAGGCCGTGCTCTACGGTAGAGATGCGTATGTCGCCTTTTCCAAGCACCGTGCCGCGCTGGGTGTCTACCACATTCTCGGCTATGGCATCGAGGGTGGGCATACCATCGAGGTCGATACGCTGAATTTTGTATCCATGATTCTCAGGAGCGGGATTGAAGGTTACGGTGAGGCTCAGACCAGTGTGCAGTCCCTTGCCGCAAAGTGAAAAACTCCCTTTCAGTGTCTTCTGTTTCATATCGTGTAAGTTTTAATTTTTTGCAAAGTTACATAAAAAAAATGACAAACTGCTACTTTTGTGTAGGATTTATTGTTTTTTATGTGTGTTCTTGAGTTTGTGAGTTCTTGAGTTTTCAATTCTTCAATTTTTCTTCGGACTCTTTGAGAACTTGTAGCTTGCCGAAAGCATGACATAGCGGGGTATGCAGTTGTACCACGTCTCGGTGCGACCCTGGGCGTTGATGCTATACTGTTTTGCCGACAGCTGGTGTAGCAAGTCGAAGGCTGTTAGCTTGACCGTGAGTTTCTCCTTGAAGAAGGATCGTGCCAGCTCTGCATTCCACACCAGGTCGTCGGTGTTCATCATGTCACTCTGATAGCCTCTGCGACTGAACATGCGTATGTCTGTGCCAAGCGACAGCTTTATCACGGAGACGGTGTACATGAGGCGGCCTCCGTAGTTGTAGTCGAAGGCAGAGATACGCTCAAAGTTGGTGCGGTTGCTTGTTGACGACCGCCAGCTGACGTCGCCGCTAATGCTTGCCGTGAGCTTGCCTTTCTGGTATTCCAGTTCCAGTTGCTCGTGCAGGGTCCAGTTGTTTACCGTGCTCTTTGCCTTTCAGGGAAAGGCTGCCTCCAGGGGTGAGGACATACTGTATGTCGAAGTCTACGCTGTGCGTGTAGTAGATGTCGGCCTGCTGTTTGAGCGTCAGTCGCTTGGGGCGGTCAAGGGGCTGCTGGTATGACGATCCTGTGGTCCAGTTCCAGTTGCCGTTGATGTTGTCGCTCTTGTAGGTATAGGCTCCGGTGGTCTTGTTGTAGCTGGTCTGTGTGCCCCATGCCCGCTGGGTGAGGGTGGCATTGGTCCACAGTCGGAAGAAGCGCCTCAGACTGTCGGCGCTGGAGTGTGAATAGCTGATGCCCAGCGAGTGGCTGATGCGCGACTTGAGGTCGGGGTTGTTTATCCTGATGCTCAGCGGATTCATCGTGTCGTCGGCAGGCATGAGGCTGGCAAAGTCGGGCTGGCTGACGCTCATGCGGTAGGACACATACTCTA
>CAMYZK010000318.1 GCA_947303825.1 uncultured Prevotella sp.
GCATCAGGAAGAAGGCTGAAGGCCAGCTTCGGCCTCAGCCAGGACGACGACCCTGACGATGACGAGTGGCCCGACGAGGTGCGGCAGCGTATAGCCGCCATGAGCCGCAAGGCACCTGCTGCGACGGCAGGCTTCAATCCCGAATCGCCCAAAGACCCCGCTGCCAACTACTTCAACGACTATACCGGCGAGGCTTACTTCGACCTCTTCAAGCCTGGCTATCTGATGTATGCAATGGAAGACCTGTTTGACGGTATAGGCTATCATGGAATGCAACAGGTAAAGAAGCTTACCGTTGCTGCACCCATGGTTGAGAGCGACTTTTTCTTCTTCTTCAACGAAGCAACGGTAATAGACCTTGGTGAGAGCAGCGGGTTCCAGACGGTGCCGTCGGGGGCATTCTACTACACCCCGAAGCTGCAAAGGCTGGTGCTTCCGGCATGCGTCACCTCTATTGCCGACGATGCCTTCAACAGCGTGCTGTATATGGCAGCAGGTGCATTGGAACAGCTGGACGTCTATGCCACCACTCCTCCAAGCATCACCAACAGTACCTTCTCCATAGTCAAGGACAAGGCAAACTTCTTGGTTCGTGTGCCGAAGGAAGCCGTGGCCACCTACAAGTCGGCCCCTGTATGGAAAAACTTCAACATACAGCCGCTTGAAGGCCAGGGCGAGGAACTGCAGAGTGTGAGCATAGCCGTCCTCACTCCCGACGGTAACAGCCTGACTGACCAATGCAGCATACTGTGGACCGACATGAGCGGCACACTGCTGGGCGTAGGCAGCACGCTGATGGCACAGGCGGTGGGCACCACCGTCAGATATAGCATCGGACTGCCTTCGGCCGTGGCCGCCCTCTACGTCCCGGTGACAGAAGGAACGTACACCGTGCAGCCTTCGGGCAACATCATCACTATCAACCTTGTGGCTACCGGCGTGGCCGACCTTGGCACCAAGCAGCTGCTAGGATCCAGGGGTACGCTCGATGTGACCTTCGTTGCCTCTAACAGCGATGCTCCCACCGTGTTTGATGCTACCGACATACAGCTTGCCGTGACAAACAAGGATACCGGTGCGCCCATCACCGACTTCGTTGTGGAATATCCCACCCTGTCCTTCGAGCAGACACAGCTACAGCCAGGACAGACCCTACAGCTCTCGCTGAGTTCGAGAAATGGCATCTTCCAGACGGCTCAGGCCGAGGCTGCGGTTGACGCAGAAGGCAGCTTCAGTGCTGCGTTCACCGTGAAGGAATGGGGACAGGCAGCCATCAGCTGCACACCCGCAGAGGATGTCAGCGGCATCATGGCACTGGTGTTCGACAGCAACGAGCGATTTGTGGCCCGTTTCAATGCCACAGGCAACATCGTTAGGGTGAACGCCCTGCCCGACGGGTCTTACTATGCAGTAGTCATTCAGCAGAACCAGTATCTCAACGCCGTGGCTTCGCTGGCCGACCTGCGGCAGACTGTGCTGAGCCCGGGCACCGACTACACGCAGCTGTCCATACGGCTCACTGCAGGCACCACCAGCACTTACGAGGCCACTGTTCCTGCTCTTGACGAGAGCCGCATCAGCCACATCAACACCGAGAGCTACATAACGACCAACGACCCCGAACTGAACGTAGGCACCAATGCCACGCTGAAGGCAAAAGTGGTGTTCAAGGAAGAATATGCCTCACGTGTGGGCAACGTCAACCTGATTGTTGACATACCCGAAGGTATGGCATTTGTTGAGAAGTCTCTCATCAGCTCTGCCAGTAGCTATCAGCTCACCGGACAGCGTTTTGTCATACCATGTCAGCCAGGAGAGCAGGTGCGGTGGTCGCTCAGCTCCGACAGGTCGGGACAGAAAGCTGTCACGGCAATGGTGCAGTATGTCCTTGACGGTCAGCAGTACCTGCAGCCCATAGGCTCGGCCACCATCGAGGTGACGGGAATAGTGCTCGACGTGGCCACCACCACCAACACGCCGCAGATGAACATCCGGGGTTATGCCTTTGGTGGGAGCCACGTCACCATCTACGACGGCAGGGCTGTCGTGGCAGAGACAACAGCCAAGAACGACGGTACCTTCAGTGCCGACATCACACTGACTCCGGCTTACGACGGCACTCTACACCGCATCTATGCCGACATAGTGACCAGCGGTCAGCCAAAAGTGTCTACCGAGACAGCTACCGTGTTCTACGACAAGAATGCCAGCGTGCTGAAGCAGGTGTCCATGCTTTTCCAGAACCAATGCCTCAGATGGAACAACCAGACAGGTGAGTTGGTACCTTCCTATTACAACGTGGATGGTTCACAATCGTCTACGGTCACCTTCACGGCACAGTTCGACAATCCGAAGCCCCAGTGCATACTCGACCCCAGCTTTGAGGTGACGGCATCGGACGGCTCTGTCCAAACACTCCGTGCAACATGGGACGAGTCAACGCGGCTCTATGCCGCTGTGGCCGACTACGCCAGCTCATACAGCATGCCCGTCAGCGTGGATTTCGACTTTGCATACGCCGACTCCACTGCCTACAGCCGACAGGAATTGTTCGATGCAGAGGTGAGCAGACTCGTGTCGGCCCACAACCAGCTGGTGGAAGGCATTGAGAACACTGTAAAGGTGGGAAGGCTGCTCGTCGACGAGGAAGACCGCATGCAAGCTGAGTTTACAATAGGCAATGAGCCTCCGTTCCTGATATCTGCCCAGATAGAGGACTACGACCGCGTGATGAGTCTGCTTGAGGAGCTGAAACGCCCGTATATCAACAGCATCATCGACGGAGATACCGTTGCCACCTTCTTCGTGGTCAACAGTCCGCAGTCTACTACGGTCTACTTTGCCAACATTGAAAAGCATGACGCTCATTCAGAGACAATAGAGACACCTGGCGTGGCTGCTGCCCGGCCCAACAGAATAAGCTGGGGGGGCATCTTAAACAAAGTAGGAGGATTCTTCAACCCCTCTCCCAGTAACCTGCTCGACATAAACAAAAAAATCAATGAGTATAATGGTAGGGTGGAAGATGCAGCAAATGCCCTTGAAGCCCTGAACTACATCGACGAGATGCAGGCCCGCTACGATGAGTATAACAACAGCTTGAGCAACCGCATCAACATCTGCCAGTACGCGCTGCTGGCGCGCTGTCGCGACGGCAAGCTGCGTGTGCCTGAGAGCATGTTCGGACACTTCCAGTCGGAGATACGTCGCCTGGACGAGAACCGCAAGGTGTTCTGCAAGCAGATGCAGGGACTCATACTGAGCTACTGCCATGCACTGGAGAATGCCGGCTACAAGGAGATAACCAAGGAGCTTGCCAAGTTTACTGCCAAATACCTCACTAAGGCCGGCGTGAAGCGCTGCGGCGGTGTGCTGAACAACATGGCCAAGACTGGACTGGGCAC
>CAMYZK010000319.1 GCA_947303825.1 uncultured Prevotella sp.
ACCTGGCTGCCCGTCTGCTCCGCGAGGAGACCGAGTGCTTCGCCTTCCTGGCTGGCCACGAGAGCTTCGCTGCTGCCGAGGGTGCCATCAAGATTGCCGAGAAGGCCAACAAGGTGCGCCAGAAGCCCCTCCGTGTCATTCTGAACGGTCTGGGCAAGGATGCAGCCATGATTATCAGCCGCATCAACGGCTTCACATACGTGCAGACACAGTTCGACTACTACACCGGTGAGGTGAAGGTGGTGAAGGAAGTGCCTTACAGCGACGGTCCCCGCGCCAAGGTGAAGTGCTACGGTGCCGACGACGTTCGCGAGGGTGTTGCTATCCTGTGGAAGGAGAACGTTGACGTGTCTATCACTGGCAACTCTACCAACCCCACCCGTTTCCAGCACCCCGTGGCCGGAACCTACAAGAAGGAGCGCGTGCTGGCTGGCAAGCCCTACTTCTCAGTAGCCAGCGGTGGTGGTACGGGCCGTACCCTGCACCCCGACAACATGGCTGCCGGTCCCGCCAGCTACGGCATGACTGACACCCTGGGCCGCATGCACAGCGACGCTCAGTTTGCAGGCTCTAGCTCAGTGCCCGCTCACGTTGAGATGATGGGCTTCCTGGGCATAGGCAACAACCCGATGGTGGGTGCTACCGTGAGCATCGCCGTAGAGGTGAGCCTGGCTCTCAACGGGAAATAAGGAACACATACGCCAACCTATATAAGAGGCGCAACGCTGCATGCAGCGTTGCGCCTCTTTCATCGATTAACTCCCGAGCGTAATGTCAGCTCCTTTTCTTATTTCAACTTGCGAAAGAGGGTTATTTACCAGTCATCATCGTCATTGCCCACGATACCGTTTTTAACAGCTTCCTCTACCTTGTCGATAATGGCATTAGAGTAAGCATGGGTCATGACGAGAGCCTTGGCACAGGTACGTTTCTGAGGATCCTTCTCTACAAAGGGATAGTGCTTGGCTATCTCCCAGTTCTCGTCATACAGGTTGGGATTGGTCTTGTCGTCGGCCTTGCGCTTGGAGTCTGCGTATGTCTTGTCGTCGGCGGGTGTTGCAATACCACTTATCCAGCCTCCACTCGCGTCGCTGAGTATGTCGTAGTTCTGCACCGTGTAGGTAACGCGCACCCTCCCCTCCTTGATGTCAATGCGTATGACGGGGGTGATGCTGACCGAGTATTTGTTAAGAGTTCCTGTATGCTCCACAATGTCCTTTATAGTAGACGATATAATGATGCACCCGGCTTCCTTGTCGTCGAGTGTTATGGCCTGCTTGTCCTTGAAAGTGGCAGTAGCCCAGTAGTTAAGGGCAACGTAGAGCTGCTGCTTGGTCTTCCCAGGAGCCTCGATGACCTGCTGATAGGTGAGCGACTCGTTCTTGTCGAGCGTAAGGTTGCTGGCAAGGTTGGCTGCAGCTTCGAGCCACTTGCTGCCATATTTGTCTTTAGCATACTTCTCCAGATCGGCAGCCTTCATCGCCTGCGCCTGAACAGTCATTGTGCCGCAGACTGTAAGGATGGCGGCAATTATCAATAGATATTTTTTCATTTTCGCGTTATTTAGGGAAAAATCTTAGTAGTTATTGGCAGAGGGTTATTGCCAGTCATCTGTGCGGAAGGGGAACAATGGCAGGTTGGCCCCATTCTTCACGTTGCCCAGCTGGAAATTCTTGAAGCAGTAGCGCACAGCGACAGGGTGGGGCACCTCTGGGCTGCTCACCTTGACGGCCTCGTCCCAATATTCTCCCCCCGGCTGCCAGAAGTGCTGTGCCTTGGCAGGATGGAACACGCGGTCTTCGCCGGCTATCTCAAAGCCCTGCATGTCTTCGAAGGGAGAGTCACAGTTGTAGTTGTCCTGCAGGTGGAGGTAGACGGCACCGTCCTTTATAGTCATATCCTTATACGACGAGCTCTTGTATAGCACCTGCTCAAATCCATATTCGCGGTTCAGGGCAGTGTAGGCCAGTCGCTCGCCCACCTGCCGCTTCTGTGTGGGGTGTATCTGAGTGAACTCGTAGGGATATACCAGGTCGAGTATACAAACGAGCGAGCTGTTGGGAATAATCTGCGCTGCCCGCTGCTGCTGTTCGCGGAGCAAGGCTCCGCTTGTCCCCTCCTTGCCGTCGCCGTATGTATATGGTGCTATCTGCACAAAATAGAACGGTATCTCGCCAAGGCCGAACTGACTGCGCCATTGTTCTACGAGTAGCTTAAGGCGCTCGGAATACTGGTTGCCGGGGTCGCCCACGTTGGAGCATCCCTGATAGTAGAGAATGCCCTTCACGGTGAAGTTCAATATGGGATTGAACGTGCCGTTGCCCCAAAGCAAGGAACGGTGATAGTCGTACTGTGCCCATCTGCGGGCTATCTCCACAGAGTCGGTAGGGTCGGAGGTGTACCGCTGCAAGTTCTCCTTGGTAAGCCAGCTCTCTACTCGCGACCCGCCCTTGTTGGCCTCTATCAGCCCTATTGGAATGTCGAGTGCCTGATGTACAGTACGTGCAAAGAAATAGCCCGTTGCCGAGAAGTCGGCAACAGTGGCGGGGCCGCACTCCTGCCACTCGCACTGTGCATCTTCCTGAGGCTCGGAGCGCATGATGCTCGGTATCTTTACAGAACGTACTCCGCGATGGCGGGCCGACTCCAGAACCCAGTCGTTGTAGCCCTCTACGGGGCACTGGCCGAAGCCCTTCACCGGCATCTCCATATTCGACTGGCCGGCGCAGACCCATACCTCGCCTGCCAACACATTATTAATAATGACAGGCTCACCGTCGTCGAAAGTTATAGACAGCGGAGTGTAGCCAGCCTTTGGCGAACGAACCTTTACCATCCAGCGCCCGTCGCTGCCAGTCTTTGTCGAGACGGCATCGCTGCTCCATGAACATGTCACCTTGACCTTGGCTCCAGGCTTGTCCCAGCCCCACAGTCTTACATCAGACTGCTGCTGTATTACCATCCCGTCGGAGAGAATGTGAGGCAGCCGCACCTTGGCCTGAACGCATCCCAAACCTGCTGCCGCCATCATCAATGCTGATAGAATCCTTGTATTCATAATACTGAAAAAGTGTTATTAACTTCTGCAAAAGTACAAAGAAAGTCTGTAAACATCGAAAATAAAAATTAAAAAAAACATAAAAGTCTTTACTCTTTCAGCATAATACGAAGATGATTTATTATCTTTGCAGAAGAAAATGTGAACACTTAAGAACTAACATCACATAAAAACCCCAAACAAATGAAAGCTTTCAACGACAAGAACTTCGTACTGGAGACTGAAATAGCCCAGGACCTTTACCACAACCATGCGGCCAAGATGCCAATCATTGACTACCACTGCCACCTCATCCCCGAGATGGTGGCCAACGACCACCGCTTCAAGA
>CAMYZK010000320.1 GCA_947303825.1 uncultured Prevotella sp.
TCACGCGCGACCGCCTGGAGGCCCTGCGCGAGAGCGATGCCATCCTGCGCGAGGAGTTTGCCAAGAACGGACTGGAAGGTAAGGTGTGGCAGTATTTCACCGTGGTGCCCGACTATAAGTCAACGGGTGTGAAGGATAACAAGCGCAGTTGGGACTGGCCGGTCATCATACGTGCCGTGAACACACGCGATGCCATGACCGCCACCATCGAGGAGATTCCTTATCCGCTGCTGCACCACATCACCCAGCGCATCGTGACCGAGGTGCCTGGCGTGAACCGTGTGCTATACGACCTCACGCCAAAACCCACGGGCACGATAGAGTGGGAGTAGCACAAGCTTTACTACCCTTCGGCAGCCGAGCGAAGTATCTCGCCTAGGGTGGGATGAATATGCACCATGTCGGTGAGCTGTGCGACGGTAGTGTTGCCGCACATCAAGACACTTACTTCCTGAATGATGTCGGCACTATGGGCACCGAAGGCATGACAGCCTAGGATAAGTCCGTCGGCAGCCGACACAAACAGCTTTAACAAGCCCTCGCCCTCATTCATGGCGAGGGCTTTTCCGTTGGCACGCCAGAAGGCCTTCTTGCATACGTATGC
The DNA here is from genome assembly GCA_947303825.1 of uncultured Prevotella sp. Taxonomy (GTDB): domain Bacteria; phylum Bacteroidota; class Bacteroidia; order Bacteroidales; family Bacteroidaceae; genus Prevotella. The sequence continues at coordinate 605 of CAMYZK010000320.1, forward strand.
TGTGCCTTCAGCCTTCAGTTGCTCTTCTGTAGGGCCTACGCAGGCTGCCTCAGGACTGGTGAAGATGGCGGCGGGCATGATGTCGAAGCGTATGCCGTCGCTCTTTCCCAAGATATGGTTCACAGCGTGCATAGCCTGCATCTCTGCGGCATGGGCCAGCATCTGGCGACCGTTGACATCGCCGATGGCGTAGAGATTTGAGGTTTCTTCGACGAGCGAAGCGGCAGAGCCGAGCGGAGATTTGAGGTTTGAGATTATATAGTTGTTGTCTACGGCGATGGCACCGTTGGGAGCGAGGGTGATGCCTGCAGCTTCGAGGTTGAGCCCATCGGTGCGTGGCTTGCGGCCCGTTGCCATGAGGATAACGTCGGCTTCAACGCTTTGCGTCTTGCCTTTCTTGTCCTCAAAAAAGACGGTGCCATCGGCAATCTCTTTGACGGCACACTGCATGTTGAAGGTGATGCCGTCTTTCTCCATCTGCTTGCGCAGACGCTTGGCAATGTCGCTGTCGAGGGCGGGCAGGCACTCCTTTAGATACTCGATGACCGTCACCTCAGAGCCGAAGCGACGGAACACCGAGGCAAACTCCATGCCGATGACCCCAGCACCGATGATGCAGAGACGCTGGGGCAGGGTGTCGAGCTGTAGCAGGCCAGTGGAGTCAACAACGCGTGGATGGGCCGCTGTTTCCCTCTCCCCGAGGGGATGCACCGCCACTTCCCTCCCTTCAAGGGGAGGGGCAGCGGTGGGGTCTGTATTATTTAGTCTGAGCCACTTCGTCTCAGAGCCGGTGGCGATGATGATGCTTGGGGCGGTGAAGACTTCTGTGGCAGCGACGGAGCCGCTGCTCACCGGACACATCTTCTCTGTGGGGCCATCGCTGCTCACCGGACATACCTTCTCTGTGTGGTCATCGCTGCCCACTGGACACGCCTTCTCTGTGGGACCATCACTGCCCACTGGACACGCCTTCTCTGTGGGACCATCACTGCCCACTGGATGTGTTTCCACGGTGTGGTCATCAACGAAGCGGGCCTCGGCACGGACGATGGTGATGTTGGGGTGGGAGAGTATGCCTTCCACGCCCTGCCTCAGTTGCGGTACCACCTGTGCCATGCGCTCGCGGGCCTCTTCAAACGTTGCCGCGTGCACGTATGTCTTCGTGGGAATGCAACCCACGTTGAGGCACGTGCCGCCAACGTTCCCGCTTTCAATGATAACTACCTTCAGCCCGTTCTTGGCTGCATACTCTGCGGCACGGTAGCCACCAGGCCCCGCACCGATGATGATTACATCAGTTGTTGTCATTAATCATTTGTTTGTATGTGGTGACAGGATGCTTGGCGGCCATCACGTCGTCAACACGCCCTATTGGTGTGTTGTGTGGAGCGGTCTTTACCTCGTCGGGATTGTCTTTGGCTTCTTGGGCTATCTGTCGCATCACGGCAATGAAGCCGTCGATGGTCTCCTTCGACTCGTTCTCTGTGGGCTCTATCATCAGGCTCTCGTGGAACAGCAGAGGGAAGTAGATGGTGGGAGCGTGATAGCCGTAGTCGAGCAGACGCTTTGCAACGTCCATCGTGGTGACACCAGTTGACTTGTCCTTCAGACCGTCGAACACGAACTCGTGCTTGCACAGACCGTCGATGGGCAGCTCATAGACATCTTTCAACGACTCCTTGATGTAGTTGGCATTGAGTGTTGCCAGCGGGCCGACGTCTTTGATGTGCTCGCGACCTAGAGAGAGAATGTACGCGTAGGCGCGCATGGCCACGGCGAAGTTGCCGTGATAGGGCGACACCTCGGGGAAGAACTCTTCTAAGCCCTTTCGCACACCCACGGGTCCGGCACCGGGGCCGCCGCCGCCGTGGGGCGTAGAGAACGTCTTGTGCAGGTTGATGTGCATCACGTCGAAGCCCATGTCGCCCGGCCGGGCAGCTCCCAGCATGGGGTTGAGGTTGGCTCCGTCATAGTACATCATACCGCCGCAGTTGTGGATAAGCTTCTCTATCGCAGGTATCTGCTTCTCAAAGAGGCCCAGCGTGTTAGGGTTGGTCATCATCATCGCGGCGATTTCAGGGCCATGTAGGTTGAGCAGGTCTTGTAGGGACTGTAGGTCGACGGTACCGTCGCTGAGTGACTTCACCTCGACGATGTCCAGTCCGCAGACAGCGGCACTGGCGGGGTTGGTGCCATGGGCGGAATCGGGCACGATGACAAGACGGCGCTGCTCGTCGCCACGGCTCTCGTGGTATTTCTTGATGACCATCAGGCCGGTCAGCTCTCCGTGGGCACCGGCAAAGGGCTTTAGCGTGAAGGCATGCAGGCCGGTCAGCTCGCAGAGCGAGCGGCACAGCAGCGTACACACGGCCTCGGCACCTCTTACAGTCTCGGCAGGCTGCAGGGGATGAAGGTTGGCAAACTGGGGTAGGGCGGCCATCTCCTCGTTTATCTTCGGGTTGTACTTCATGGTGCATGAACCTAGGGGGTAGAAGCCGTTGTCCACACCGAAGTTGTTGGCCGAGAGGTTGGTGTAGTGACGCACGACGGTCATCTCGTCGCACTCAGGCAGGGCGGCATCGTCTTTGCGACGCAGCTCCGCAGGAATATCGTACTGGCCAAAGCGGTTTTTCGGAAGGGAATAGCCCTTGCGGCCTGGCTGCGAGAGCTCGAATATCAGGTTTCCGTATAGTTTGTTGTTCATCTTTTTAATGCTTAATACTGATTACAAATGCGTAGCCCATTATGCAT
>CAMYZK010000321.1 GCA_947303825.1 uncultured Prevotella sp.
AGGGCACGCCTTTTTCCGACAGGGAGGCCCCTTTTTCAGTAAAACAACTTGTTTTTACTTGGTAGCACCAACAGTATCATGGTGTACCCGCATAACTATCTGATAGTCAGATGCGAGTAGCACCAGTAGCACGAAGGATGCGGGCTTCGCCCTAAATGATAAATGATAAATGATAAATGAAAAGTGCCTATGCCCGAGAAGAGCTGAAACGGTATTCGCTGGGCGAGATGCCAAGATGCTTGCGCACGTATGAGCCGAAGTGACTCATGTTTGAGAATCCCAGGCGTGCAGAAATCTCTTTAATGCTAAGCGACGTGGACTTGAGATAGAAGCGTATGTCCTCCACGGTATACTGTGCCACCCACTCGGATGCCGTCTTGTTTGAGTATTTAAGACAAAGCATGGTGAGATACTTGGGTGTGATGGCCAGACTGTCGGCATAGACAGCGATGGGCTGACGCTTCACGGCATTGTTTGATATAAGACTAAGAAAACGGTTGAAGAGAATCTTTCCCTGCGACATCTTGTGCTCAATACCGATGCCCTTGGAACTCTGCATGATGAAACACAACTCCAGCAGGAAAGCACGCAGGATAGAGAGTAGGATGTCGGATGGCGGAGCCGCTCCGTTACGCTTCAGCTTGGACTGGATGAGAGCCAGATAGAACTCGAAATCCTCGCCACATGCCGATGGAGTACTGATGACATTCAGCTGGTTGACGTAAATAGCCTGATGCCACAAGTCTGCCTTGTTGAGCAGCAGGGGACGTATCAGGTGGTCGCTGACGCATAGCACCTTGCACACGAATCCTTCGCTCGGCTCATATCCCACAACCTTAAGGTTGGGTGGGCACAGCAGAATGTCGCCTTCTCTTATCTCTAAGTCCTGACCATTAGCCGACAGCCTGCACTCTCCCTTGCAACACATAATGATTACTGTGGTTGAAGGTTTTTGAGGGTAGAGGAGCGAAAGGTCGGTCACACCATCGAGTGCAATGATGTCTTCTTTGTCAAAGCTTACAGTGTAGCTTTCCTGTTCGTTGGGTCTTTTGTTGTCTTGTTTAGTCATGCAGGCAGTTTGCAAAAAAGTTATGGCGTGCAAATATCACCATTTTTTTTCACATTCCGCTAGTCAAATAGCGACAATTAATGTCTATAATTACCAAACTTCTCTTTTAGACTATGAATGTGGTGTTATAGAACACATACTGTTAGTCGTATTCCTCTACCTTGCACTGTCCGCGAAGCACTGCGAGCGCATTGAGAGCGAGTGCCTGCAGCTCGTCTTCGCCAGGAAAGCAATAGACAGGAGCCACCCATTCTATGCGCTGTCTGAGTCGGCTGATGACATACTCCGAGCGCGCCAGCCCTCCCGTGAGGAGTATGGCGTCAACCTTTCCGCATAGCACAGCCCCCAGACCGGTGATGTTCTTTGCTATGTGGTAGATCATGGCATTGAGAATAAGCTCGGCGTGCTTGTCACCATATTCTTTTATCCGCATCTCTATCTCCATGACGTTGGCGGTGCCCAGATGTGCATTAAGCCCCGCCTTGCCTGCAATGCGCTTGAGCAGCTGTTTCTCTGTATACTTGCCGCTGAAGCACAGTCGGATAAGGTCGGCTGCCGGCAAGCTGCCGGCGCGCTCGGGCGAGAAAGGCCCTTCGCCGTCAAGGGCGTTGTTGGCATCAACGGCCCGTCCGTGGTCATGTGCAGCGACGCTGATTCCTCCTCCCAGGTGACAGATGATGAGATTAAGGTCCTCGTAGTGCTTGCCTATCTCCTTGGCAAAGCGTCGTGCTATGGCACGCTGGTTCAGCGCATGCCAGATGCAGATGCGGTTCATAAGTGGCGACCCGCTGATGCGGGCATAGTCGTTGAGCTCGTCAACGACACCGGGGTCGGCGATGAACGAGCGGCATCCCTCTATTTGCGAAGCTATGTCATGGGCAATGAGGCATCCCAGGTTGCAGGCATGGTTGTGCATGGCAATGCCCGAATAGGTATCGTCGAGCATCTTCTGGTTTATCTCGTACACACCGCCGGCAATAGGCTTTACCAGACCACCGCGTCCTATCACAGCATCAAACTGCAGTGGCACATCGGCACGTTCAAGCTCATCGAGCACCAGCCGTTTACGATAATCCAGCTGATCTATGACATCGTCGAACTGGCTCAGCTCCTCGTTGGTGTGGCTGATGCTACGCAGCACCAGAGGGGTCTCGTCTTCGTAGACGGCCATTTTGGTCGATGTGCTGCCCGGGTTTATGGCAAGTATCATCATACGCAGGCCAGTGCTAGTGAGAAGAACTTCGACTCCAGGGCATCGGCACGCGAGGTGAGCACTACAGGAACAGCCGGGCCGGCCAGGATGGCTGCCGTGCGGGCATGGCAGAAAAGCGTTATAGTCTTGTAGAACACGTTGCCCGACTGTATGTCGGGGAATATCAGTCCGTCGGCATGGCCTTCCAGCGGTGACTCCAGCCCCTTCTTGTGAAGAGCCTGTGCCGAGAGCGATGTCTTCAGGTCGAGCGGACCGTCAACGAGACAAGGGCCGAAGACACCCTCACGGGTCTGGGCTATCAGCTGGAGATACTCCTCGGTGAAGGGGAAATGCTTGGCGTTGACCTTCTCTGAGCAGTTGATGAGAGCCACGCGCGGCTCTTCCACTCCCATGGAGCGGCACAGCCGCAGCAGATAGCGCAGCTGCTCGGTGCGCTGTTGCGCTGTGGGGTAAGGTATGACGGCCACATCGGTCATGAAGAGCAGTTTGTCATAGTCGGGCAGCTCTGCACAGGTGAGATGTGTGAGTACGTTTCCCTTGGGGAGTATGCCGTCGGTTTTGCTGAGCACTGCACGCAGCAGGTTGTCGGTATTCAGCAGACCTTTCATCAGCACATCGGCCTTCCCCTCACGCACCAGTGCCACGGCACGTGCTGCGGCATCGTCGTCGTTGGCGGCATCAATGCGCGGAACTCCAGGCAGGGCGTCGCCCAGTTTCTCTGCTTCTCCCACGAGTACAGGGTCAACAAATCCCATTTCGGTGGCGCGCGCCACAGCACCCTGCGTTGACTCGTCGTATGGGCATACCACTGCCACCCGTTTTCGCATACTACGGCTGCCGAGGACGGCCGTCATCTCATCAAAATTCTTTATTGTATTCATAGTGATACTGCTTTTATGAGCTACAAAATTACAAAAAAGAAAGGGAACGCCACACGTTTTAACTTAATTTGTCTTTTTTTCCTTAACAGGGGCTCCACCCCTGCCTGTGATATGTCGCCCCATCGGGGCTTAACTCTTAATTCTTACTCCGCAGGCGATACTTCTTCGCTCGGCTCTGCCGCTTC
>CAMYZK010000322.1 GCA_947303825.1 uncultured Prevotella sp.
AATTCTTTTAGCGATTTAAGAGTTAAGAATTAAGAGTTAAGAGGTATCGGCTGCGCCGAGTATGAATTATGAGTTAAGAATTATTTCTAAATTGATACTTTTTAATCGCAGCGAAGCGAAAATACTTCTAAATTCTAAAATCTAAATTCTAAATTAAATATAAACAATGAATATATTAAGTTTATTTGTTTTGATTCCCGCACTGATGCTTCTTGGCCTATGGCTTGCCAAGAACCTCAATCAGGTGCGTGGCGTGATGGTAGCCGGAGCCAGCTGTCTGGTAGTGCTGTCTGTATGGCTTACTGTCTATTACATTGGCCATCATAACGACCCCGGTGCCATGAAAGACGGCATGATGTTTACCGCTGCCATAGACTGGTTCAAGCCGCTTAACATACAGTATGCCGTAGGTGTAGACGGTATCAGCGTTGTCATGCTGTTGCTGTCGAGCATCATTGTGTTTACGGGCACCTTTGCCTCTTGGCAGCTTAAGCCTCTCACCAAGGAGTACTTCCTCTGGTTTACCCTTCTTTCAACGGGTGTGTTCGGCTTCTTCATCTGTACCGACATGTTCACCATGTTCATGTTCTACGAGGTGGCTCTTATACCCATGTACCTGCTCATTGGCGTGTGGGGTTCGGGCCATAAGGAGTATTCGGCCATGAAGCTCACGCTGATGCTTATGGGAGGCTCGGCCTTGCTCATACTGGGCATACTGGGCATCTACTATTTCAATGGTGCGACAACCATGAATGTTACCGAGATTGCCAAGACATCGCATCTCATTCCGCTGGGTGTGCAGTGCGCCTTCTTCCCGTTCATCTTCATAGGCTTCGGTGTGCTGGGAGCTCTCTTCCCGTTCCACACATGGAGCCCCGACGGTCATGCCTCTGCGCCTACCGCCGTGTCTATGCTCCATGCCGGAGTGCTGATGAAGCTGGGAGGCTATGGCTGCTTCCGTGTGGCCATGTATCTGCTGCCCGATGCAGCCCAGGAGCTGTCGTGGATATTCATCATCCTGACAACCATCTCTGTGGTCTACGGTGCCCTCTCTGCCTGTGTACAGACCGACCTTAAGTATATCAACGCCTATTCCAGCGTGTCTCACTGCGGACTGGTGCTCTTCGCCATCCTGATGATGAACCAGACGGCTTGCACGGGTGCCATCCTTCAGATGCTGTCTCACGGACTTATGACGGCCCTGTTCTTTGCCCTCATCGGTATGATCTATGGCCGTACACATACACGTGACATCCGCGAGCTGGCAGGACTGATGAAGATTATGCCGTTCCTGGCTGTAGGCTATGTCATTGCAGGTCTGGCCAACCTTGGCTTGCCCGGTTTCTCGGGATTCATAGCCGAGATGACCATCTTCGTTGGCTCGTTTGGTGCCGACCCCGTGGCTGGCGACCCCTCTACGTCGTTCCGCATGGTGGCAACAATCATTGCCTGTATGTCTATTGTGGTAACAGCAGTCTACATACTGCGCGTTGTCGGCAAGATACTTTATGGAGAAGTGGAAAACAAGCACTATCTCTCTCTTACCGATGCCACATGGGATGAGCGCGTCGCTGTTATCTGTCTTATCTTCTGTGTGGCGGGTCTTGGCACATTCCCCTTCTGGGTGAGCAACGTCATCTCGCCTAGTGCAGGAAGTATTCTTCAGTCTATTGGTGTAATGTAAAAGAAAGGAGACACAAGATATGAACTATTCACAGTTTCTAAATATGATACCGGAAGCCACCTTGGTTTTGGCTTTGATCATCGTGTTCTTTGCAGATTTTGCATTGCATAGGAGTGAGCGCAAGACCTTTACGTTGGGCGTGCTTACCGGTGCCCTGCTGCTCTGCCAGCTTGTTCCATGCTTCATCGCTGGGCCTTCTGATGCTTTTGGCGGTATTTACCACACCACCCCAATAGCCAACGTGATGAAGGTTATACTCACTGCAGGTACGTTTATCGTTGTGGTGATGTCGCAGGCGTGGCTAGCCTCCCCCAAACCCTCCGAAGGAAGGGAGAACAAGCCCTTGAGGTATGCAGGAGAGTACTATATGCTGCTGCTCTCAACCTTGCTCGGCATGTACATGATGCTTTCCAGCGGTTCGTTCCTGATGTTCTTCCTCGGACTGGAGATGGCCTCCGTGCCTATGGCATGCCTTGTGGCCCTCGACAAGAAAAAGAAGGACTCGGCAGAGGCTGCAGCCAAGTACATCCTTATGGCTACGTTTAGCAGCGGAGTCATGCTCTTTGGCATATCGTTTATATATGCCGCCACGGGCTCGCTCTATTTCGACAATGTTGCCAATGCACTGACAGGCATCTCTTCTGCCTACTATTCAGACCTGACACCCTTGAGCATCATGGGCCTTGTGTTCTTCTTCTGCGGACTGGGCTTCAAGATTTCTCTCGTGCCCTTCCACTTCTGGACTGCCGATACCTATCAGGGTGCCCCGACACCTGTCACTGGTTATCTGAGCGTTGTCTCGAAGGGAGCTGCCACGCTGGCTCTGGCCATCATCCTGGCCAAGGTGTTCGGCTCTATGACCTATTACTGGCAGCCTATGCTCTGGGTGGTCATCATGCTCACCATCACCGTGGGCAACCTCATGGCTATACGCCAGACGGAGCTGAAGCGCTTCATGGCCTTCTCCAGCATCTCACAGGCCGGCTACATCATGCTCGCTGTCATAGGAGCCGATGCTGCCACCTCGCAGACAGCACTTACTTTCTACGTGCTGGTATATGTGGTGGCCAACATGTCTGTATTCTCGGTTATCAGTGCCGTAGAGCACCGGGCAGGAGCCGGTACGCAGATGAGTGCCTATAATGGCCTTTACCAGACCAATCCCAAGTTGGCGTTCATCATGACCATAGCACTGTTCTCACTTGCCGGCATACCTCCCTTCGCTGGTATGTTCTCCAAGTTCTTCGTGTTCATGGCTGGTGTGGAAGGGCAACAAGCCGCTTCTCTGTGGTCTCCTTTCTGGTCATACTTCGTAGTGTTTATAGCACTTATCAACACCGTTGTCTCGCTATACTACTACCTGCTCATTGTCAAGGCAATGTATATCAAGAAGGAAGACAATCCGCTGCCCACATTCAGTAATGGCACAGCCATAAACTGGTCTCTCGGCATCTGCACCGCAGGCATCATACTCTTCGGAGTTGTATCTTGCATCTACGGGTGGATAAGCAGGGCGGCAGACATGTCGCAATTATACTAAGCAACAGGGGCCGGAAACAAAACTTCCGGCCCCTTATTCATTACTGAGTCCACTTTAAAAAAGTCCAGAAATGAGTATTCCGAGAAGAAATCTGTGCGCAGCCGCTCCCCGC
>CAMYZK010000323.1 GCA_947303825.1 uncultured Prevotella sp.
ACGAGGTCAATGAGGATGGTCGGGTTGCGGTAGAGATTCACCTCATAGGCCCAGCGGTATTTGCCGTCGGGACAGAGCGTTACACGACTGGTAATCTGTTCTTCGTTCATTGTTTATTGTTTATTTGTCTAACTTAAACTCCATAAAGACCTTGCCTTTATCGTATTTGCTGAAAGACTTCTGTAACACCGGCACCGGATACTCGCAGGGTGCGCCCGCCATCGAGCACGACAGCATGCCAGCAGTCGAACTCGTCCTTGACGTTGAACAGGGAATAGGCACTGCTACCGAACGACTTCACCGTGTAGTCGGCCTTGAAGTTGATGTCCTTGGGATAGGACAGATGGGCTTTGCCGTGGATGGTGCCATCGCCATCGGTAGTCAGTTGGAATACCCATGACTTACCGCCATCGTCAACATAGGCCGCTCCGTTTCGAGGCAACTGGTTACTGTCGATGCAGTGCACCGACTTGTCCCACGAACCGTCGCTGCCGGCATAGAAGCCGTCGTGGGCGTAGTTGTCCTTCATCTTGCAGCCACTGACGTCTACATAGTACAGCTTGCTGCCGTCCTTCACCCACTGGCTGCGAGCATACTCGCCACTGGGGAAGGTATAGGCCTCCTCGCCAGACTCCAGTGTCTCAAACTTGCCACCATGGTCGCCCGCCTTGATGGCCAAGCGCTCGGGGGTGTAGCCGGGGTCGATGCTACTGACAGCCCCATCGGTGCTTTCTACCGTATTGAAGACATACGAACCGGCGGCCTCTGTGCCATAGCCGGTGCGCATGGCCGTCTGACGCGTCACGCGGATGCTTTCGCCACCGGGTAATACATACACCTCGATACCCGTGTCCTTGTCTGGCATCTCCACCAGCCGGTAGCGGCTGCCGCCCTGTGCCCGCATCTGGTAAATGTCGTAGCCCTGCATGCCCTCACCGCGGAAGTGGGCCACAGCAACTGCCTCTCCGCTGCCGTCACCCTCTGTCATGGCGAAGCCCCACTTGTCGCCCGTCGCCGAGTTGATGTAGTCCACGTCGAACTTCGGCAGACGGTCGCCATCGTCCTCGGTTGTCGCACCTTCATCGTTGTTGCCATTTACCGTCCTGCTAAACACACGTTCCAGCAGATTGCCTTCTTCCTGTGTGGTGTCCTGGCTTTTCTGCTGTTGGCTACCGCAGGAGGTTGACGTTACCGTCAGCACCAAGGCTGACATGATACTCACAAGAATATTATTCAGTTTTACCATAGTTGTTTACTTTAGTACATTCTATATCATAGTTCAGCACGAAGTCATAGTATATGTTTTCTTGCTTATCCAATCGCGAGCACCGTACGGTACATTTCCTTGGTGACTTCTTCAAAGGTGAGTCCCAGGGCGCTGAGTGCCGATTGCGCCGTCTTGACATCGGTGCTGCCCTTGACGGCGAGTTTGCGCATGATGGCGATGCCACCACGAAGTACGTCGGGAATCTTGCTGGCACCATTGGCACCGAGTCGGGCTATGTCGCGGGCATCGAGAAGGTCGAACACCTTCACCTGTTGACGACAGCCTTCGATGAGTTCGCTGATGGCACAGGCCTGCAGATCGAGAGCATCTTCACCTGCCTCCTTGGCGGCCTTCATCAGCTTTTCGGCTATGTAAAAACGCTCCTGTCCTTTATAGAGCACGGCCTCGGCCACCTTTTCGGGATTGGTGAGTTTTTGACTCTTCAAGGCCTTGTCGAGCATCTTCGGCAGGTCTATGCCGTAGCTCTCGGCATGGTGCAGCACGTCTTCCACCACCGTCTGGTCCATCTTCTTGGCAAACTCACGGGCCGCCTGGGTAGTGGACTTAAAGATGGCTGACTGTCCGCCACTGGTGCCGAGGCGTGCTACCTGATAGAATTCCTCGGCATAGATTTTCTCGGTGATGCCCTGTGGGAAGTATTCCATCTTGCCCGTTGCCTTGTCTATATAGTAATAGGTGACGTCGCGGTCGAAAGTGATGGACTTGCCACTCAGCAGCTTTGCCTTGTCGGATGAGGTGGCACCGAATATCTTCACATCGTTGGGCTTCATGCCGGGCTTGAGTGCAGACAGACGCTGTTGCACACGGTTGTTGGTGGCCGTATACATGCTGTCAAGATGGTTGTTGACCACCTTGCGGCACTCCCCGAAATTCACACCGTTGTTGCAGGCAGCAATGGTCTCGATGTTGCTCTGACCCTTGAGCATCATCATGGTCTGCTTATCCTGCTGACAGCGCATGATGGCCTCGTTACGGCGAATCAGGTTGGCCTCGGAGGGGTGAGCCTTCAGCTCGTCAATAGACTTCTGCAACTCGTCGAGGTTCTTTTGTGCACGTTTCCGGCCATACTGAACGGCTTCGTCGCTGTACTCCGATGCCTTGGCAGGGTTCTTCTTTGCCTCGGTGAGCAGTTCGTCGGCTTTCTGGTCGGCCTGGGCATTCTTGGCCTTGGCAGCATCGGCAGCCTGTACCTTCCTGCCGAAGGTCTTTACCGTGTTAATTTCCTCGGCGTAGAGTTTCTTGGTCTCTTTCCAGATGTCCGTTTTGCCGGTCTTGATGTAGTTCTTGACAGCAGCGGTGCCGATGGCCTGAGCCTTATCTTGCAGGTATTTGAGAGTTACTATCTTCACGCCGACATAGAAGGCACCAAATGCGCTGTCACCGCCCTTGTCGACATAGTCCTTCATAGCACCGACGACCTCGATGGCACCAGTTGCCACGTCGAAGGCACCGAACGTGGCGACACTGAAGAACAGCTTCTGCCAGCCGGGCATATCGTTGATGGTGGTGCGCATGGCCTTGAAATACTCCCAGGTGACCTCCTCCAGGTTGTCGCAAGCCACGAGGGGATGGCTGTTGGCCTCGGCCTGAAGGCCTTCGAGTACGCGGTGATGGGTGTTGAAGATGGCCTTGACACAGCGTTCGTCGAATCCGAAGTGGTTGTCCTGATAGTAGGCGTCGACATGCAGGCGCAGGTAGTTGACAAGCGGGGCTAGACGGTCGCCAAGGCCTGCGGCATAGATGTCACGATCCAACTGTTCGAGGGCGTCGAGCGTCTTGTTCTGCTTCTTCTGCCACTCAAGCATGTCGACAGGCGACTTGAACGAGGGTTTGGGCTGCGACAGCAACGTGACGTCACGTATGGCCACACACTCCTGCTTGCCGACGGTGCAGCGCAGCTGGAGCTGAGCATTGAACCGGTTCGGGGCATTGAGCACACCGAAGCGACATCGTAAGATGTAATAGGGCTTGCCCTTGGCATCGGTCTTGGCAATGAGCTGCATGCCGAGCTTGTTGACACGCTCTTGCTGGG
>CAMYZK010000324.1 GCA_947303825.1 uncultured Prevotella sp.
GTTACCTTCCATTTCTACATTAGGAAGCGATGCTGTACTCTCTTTTAAGACCAATTTTATGGAGAACAAGGGAAGAGAATGTACAATAAAGATAAAATGCGGAGGAGGTGCGAAACTAAGCCTGTTGGAAAGTGGTATAACTCTAGGAAATGAAGATACTGAAGGCACTATCAGCACTAATAAAGATGTTGATATGAAAAAAGAAGTTGTCCGTAAGATTCTAGTGACCAACATCAGTAGCAGTACCACCATCAGTTTCTCTGGAGAGTGTTGCATTCTCGACCAAGTCACCCTCTCCAAACCCATAGTCACTATCAGCGAGAGCAGCGCAGACAACGCTACGGTGATTGGCAACGCTCTTGGCCAGCGCCATGTAAGCCTTGGTCGGACGTTGACAAAGGATATATGGAATACCCTGTGCCTGCCCTTCGACGTGACACCTGCCTCCATGAGCCAGCAGCTGGGCAACGGAGCAGAGCCAACCATGCTCACGCTGGCATCGGTAAGTGCTGACGGTACATTCAACTTCAGTGAAGTGCCCCAAGAGAGCACCGTCGCCGCTGGCACTCCCTTCTTGATAAAGCCTAAAGTAACGGCGACAAACCCCACGTTCTACGACGTGACACTCAAGAGCAATCCCGCTGGTGCAGCTGCCGCATCGACAGAGACACATAAGTTCATAGGGGCATACTCGCCCGTCGCGCTCCTAACTAATGGTACAAACCTCTTCCTTACGACAAGAAACACCCTCGCCACCCCTTCGACCACTAGCAACACGATGAACGGACTGAGGGCATACTTCGTAGTGCCTGCATCCAGCGGCACACGAGTAACGCTTGGCGAAGAGCAGAACGGCATAGAGTGCATTGCCATACCGCAGGTTGAAGAAACCGGCTGCATCGTCACCGACCTACAGGGCCGCCGCCACAGCACCTCAGACCTGCGCAAGGGCCTCTACCTGAAAGGAAACCGCAAGATAATGATAAAATAGACCATTTACGGCCATGAAAAGAAAATATTCATCCCCCACCCTGCTAACGATAGCCCTGCATACCCAGATTTTCATTGCTAATAGCCAGCAATACAATGCCAAGGACAGCGAGAAGGGCGTTGATGCCACGGAAGCCGCTTCGCGCACGCATAGCGGCGACTGGGAATGACATGCCTATGCCCAGCCGACGGTTACTCTTACTGTGTGCCGCCATCCTTGTCTGCCTCACCATGCATGCGCAGTCGTGGCAACAGGTGATGGAAGAGGTAATAACGACAGATAGCGAAGACGACTCGTCGGCAGAGAGGCTGGAAGACAGCTATGAGCTGCTGGAGCAGCTGGCCAGCCACCCGCTAGACCTAAACCGTGCCACACAAGAGGAACTGGAGCAGCTGCCATTCCTCTCCGAGCAGCAGGTGATGGACATTCTGGAATACCTGTACCGATATGGCACCATGCGCTCACTTGGTGAGCTGCGCATGATAAGCTCACTCGACTACCAACAGCTGCGACTGCTACCTTTCTTCGTCTTCGTCAGCGGACAGCCCGACGAGCCCCCACACCACTACATGCCACCACTTGACACCCTGCTGAGGCGTGCACAACATACCGTGAGCCTCACTGCACGTGTGCCCATGCAAGAGCGTCGAGGCGACAAGGGCACTGCGCTACGAGCTGAAAAGCAGCAAACGCCTGCGCCTGGGACTGACAGGGGCACAAGACAGCGGAGAACCCTTCATGGCGGCGGGCAACAAGTGGGGCTACGACTACTACTCTTACTACCTGCAGCTGATGCAACCCACACCGTGGATAGACAATGTCGTGGCAGGCAAATACAGACTATCGGCAGGCATGGGACTGGTGCTGGGGCAGAGTTTCCAGCTGGGAAAGTTTGCCGCAATGCAGAATCTGGGACGCACCGTAAGCACGCTTCGACCGCACACGTCACGCTCAGAGGCCGACTACTTCCAGGGTGCTGCCGCCACCATTAATCTCATCAGAAAGAGAAACGCCGCTCACGGCCGGGGAACCACCACCCTACAGCTCACCCCCTTCGCCTCATACCGCTCCATCGATGCCACACTCGACGGCGACAGTGCCGCCCGCACGCTCATCACATCGGGCTACCACCGCACTCCCACGGAGATGGCCAAGAAAGGCAACACCCACATCACGTCGGGCGGAGCACGCCTGCTTTTCACCCATGCCCCGCTGCGCCTTGGCCTCACCACAGTGGTTTCGGCCATAGACCGTGGACTGCAGCCGCAACGCTCCACCCCCTACCGCCGATACTATGCCCATGGCAAACACTTCTTCAACATCAGTGCCGACTATACCTGGTGCAGCCACCGGCTGGCCATGAGCGGAGAGACCGCCACCGACGGTCACGGCCATCTGGCAACCATCAACACCATAAGCCTGCAGACATCTTCGCAACTGGCTCTGGTGGCACTGCAGCGTTTCTACAGCTACCGCTACACCACGCTCTACGGACATGCCTTTGCCGACGGCTCACACACACAAAATGAGAGCGGACTGTATATTGGAGCCTCGTGGAGCCCCATCGCACACCTGCGCCTACAGGCATACGGTGACTTTGCCCACCACCCCTGGCTGCAGTATCTGGTGTCACAGCCATCGGAATCGTGGGACGCACTGTTTCAGGCTACCTGGCAAAAGGGGCATTGGGCAGTGGCAGCACGCCATCACTCCCAACTGCGGCAGAAAGACAACAGCGACAAGAATGCCCTGATAGCCAATGACAGGCATCAGGAACGCCTGACGGCATCTTACACAAACAAGGACATAACGCTGAAGACGCAGGCCGAATATGTAAACACACGATACAAAGAGACGAGCCGTGGATGGATGATAAGCCAGCAGGCAACAGTGGGTGGCATGAAGGTGGGCAAGACGACACTGAGACTGAGTGCTATGGCGGCATACTTCAACACCGACTCCTACCAAAGCCGCATCTATGCCTACGAGAGCCAGCTACAACACGAGTTCTACTTTCCCACTTTCTATGGCGAGGGGTTCCGACTGATGTTCCAGGCACGCGCCGATGCAGGACGGCACCTGAGGCTCGCGCTGCGCGCAGGCCACACCAAATACTTCGACCGCTCCACGATAGGCAGTGGACTACAGCAGGTAGACCATTCCTATCTCACCGACCTGGACATGCAGATAACTTGGAAGTTATAATCGATGAAAGAACAAGAAAAACCCCGCTGAGTCCGAAGACCTTCACGGGGTTCATAATGAAAGGAGGAGTGGTACCTCCAGGAATCGAACCGGGGACACAC
>CAMYZK010000325.1 GCA_947303825.1 uncultured Prevotella sp.
GGACGCATACCCGTCTGCCTGTCGCTCTACCCCCACGCCGGACTTCCCAACGAGATGGGCGAGTACGTCGAGCTGCCAGAGTTCACTGCCTCACAGCTCTGCACCATGGCAAAGGCTGGACTGCTCAACATAGCAGGCGGATGCTGTGGCACCGACGAGCAACACATCAAGGCCATCAGCACCGCACTCAGAGGGATAGCACCGCGCCGCGTGCCACAGGCCGACTGCCACCTGAGCCTGTCGGGACTGGAACCGCTATACATCCCCCAGGAAGCCAGCAGCGGCTTGGTCAACATTGGCGAGCGCACCAACGTGGCCGGCTCTCGCAAGTTTGCACGCCTCATCGCTGCAAAACAATACGATGAAGCCCTCACCGTGGCTAGGCAGCAGATAGATGGCGGAGCGACCATCATCGACATCAACATGGACGACGCCATGCTCGACAGCCGACTGGAGATGGAGACATTCTGCCGACATATCAGCAACGAACCGGCCATCTGCCGAGCTGTGCTGATGATAGACTCCTCTGACTGGGACACCGTCATTGCAGGCATCAAGAACGCACAGGGCAAGTGCATCGTCAACTCCATAAGCCTGAAGAACGGCGCTGCCGATTTCCTTTGCAAAGCCAGAGAGCTGCTTAGGCTGGGAGCCGCCGTGGTGGTGATGGCTTTCGACGAGCAGGGACAGGCCACCACCTTCGAGCGCAAGACAGCCATAGCACAGCGAGCCTACAGCCTGCTCACAGGCATCGGCTTCCCGCCGCAGGACATCATCTTCGACGTGAACATACTCTCCGTAGGTACCGGACTGAAAGAACATCAGGCTTACGCTGCCGACTTCATCAAGGCCGTGGAGTGGATAAAGCAGAACCTGCCCTACGCCAAGACCAGCGGAGGCGTGAGCAACCTCTCCTTCAGCTTCCGTGGTAACAACACCGTAAGAGAGGCCATGCACTCGGCATTCCTATACCATGCCATCCCCGCCGGACTCGACATGGCCATCGTCAACCCCGCCATGCTGCAAGTCTACGACGACATCGAGCCCTGTCTGCTCAAGGCCGTCGAAGACGTGATACTCAACAACGACGACGATGCCACCGAGCGACTCATCAGCATTGCCGAGAGCGTCCGTAGTAGACAGCAGCACACCGGCTCACAGCAGCAGCCTTCCGCCTCCGAAGGCCAGGCACCATCACTGCTCACCGTCGAAGAGCGGCTGGCCCAGGCACTGACAAAAGGCGACAACAGCCATCTGGCCGATGACATACCCGAGGCGCTGAAAAAATACGGCAGCCCCATCAACGTCATTGAGCAGCCGCTCATGGAGGCCATGAAGCACATAGGCCAGCTTTTCGGCGAGGGAAAGATGTTCCTGCCACAGGTGGTGAAGTCGGCCAAGGTGATGAAGGATGCCGTAGACCTGCTGCAGCCATACATCGAAGACCCTGCCGAGGGGCAGCATGTGGAGCGTCCGCGCGTGGTCATTGCCACTGCCAACGGCGACGTCCACGACATAGGCAAGAACATAGTAAGCATCGTGCTCAGCTGCAATGGATTCGACGTCCACGACCTTGGGGTCATGGTGCCCTCGGAGACCATTCTCCAGGAGACCCTGCGACTCAAGCCCTGCTTTGTGGGCATCAGCGGACTCATCACCCCGTCGCTCAAGGAGATGGAGCAGCTCTGCCTCCTCTTCCAGCGCGAGCACCTCGACACACCCATAGTGGTGGGCGGTGCCACCACATCGCCTGTACATACGGCTGTCAAGCTGGCTCCTCTCTACGACGGATGCGTGGCCCACGGCGGCGATGCCTCACAGACCTCGTTCCTGGCCAAGCAGCTACAGACAAGCCGCGAAGACACCATCTGTAGAGTCAAGGCCGAACAGCAACAGCTGCGCAACGCCAACTCCAAGCACCATCGGGAGCTGACACCCTACGCTGAGGCCAACCACCGCGCACCCCACTTCAGCCAAGCTCCCTACGGCCCCACCACTGACGAGTTGCGCCAGCGCATCACCGACATCAACATACCCATCACCGAGGTAGAGAAATACATAGACTGGCGCATGTTCCTGCTGTTCTGGGGCTTCAAGGGCGAGACACTGCAGCAGCTGCTGGTCACCCCCGAAGCCGAGCGCACCCTGCACGAGGGCCGGCAGTATCTGGAGCAAGCCGTGCACCACGGGATCATCACCCTGAAGACGGTGCAACGCGTAGAGCCTGCAGTGCGACAGGGCAACGACATCGTGCTGCCACAGGCCGGGGGCGTGCTCCCCATGCTGCGCAGCCAGAGCAGTGCCGGACACTATATGTGCCTAGCCGACTTCTTCGGCGTCCAGCCCAGGCCACTCACCGTCTTCGCTATCGTGGCACAACCCGTGGCGAAGCCTGCCGACAAAGGCGAGCAGCTTATGAGCCATGCCATCTGCGCCCGACTCACCGAGGCCTGTGCCGAGTGGCTTCAGAGGCGGCTCTTCCCCAACAGCCATGCACTACGCGTGGCCTTCGGCTATGCCACCTGCCCCGACCACTCACTCAAGCGCATTGCCTTCGACCTGCTCCAGGCAGAACGCCTGCTTGGCGTGACACTCACCGACCACTACTCCATCAACCCCTCGACGGCCATCTGCGGCATGTTCGTCTCACACCCCGAGGCACACTACTTCCCTGTAGGTACCGTAGGTGAAGACCAGCTCGATGACTATAAACTCAGATTAAAGATTAAAGATGAAAAATGATAGATATGATTACCGAGTAATCAGTGGAAAGGGGAAAGAGGAAAGTGGAAAGAGGACACCCTGCATGCGAACATCAGCAAAACAAATGTCTAAACTCCTACACTCCTAAACTCCTAATTCTTCACTCTTCGCTCGGCTCTGCCGCTTCGCTCGTCGAAGAACTCTTAACTCTTCGCCCGGCTCTGCCGCTTCGCTTGCAAAGAACTCTTAACTCTTAACTCATATAACTCTTCACTCAAAAAAAACTCATGAATAAGATTACCGACATTCTCAACACCTCCAGCCGGCCCTTTGCCACTTTCGAGCTGGTGCCCCCGCTGAAAGGCAGCGATGTGAGCCGTCTCTACGACAGCATAGACCCGCTGATGCAGTTCCACCCACCGTTCATCAACGTCACCTGCCATCGCGACGAGGTGGAGTACGTACCCAATGCCGACGGCACCTATACCAAGATGACGCTAGCCAAGCGTCCCGGCACCGTGGCCATCGTTGCTGCCATCATGCGCCGCTACCCCCAACTGGAGATAGTACCCCACGTC
>CAMYZK010000326.1 GCA_947303825.1 uncultured Prevotella sp.
TGGCGTTGGCCTCTGCATGGAGCACGTAGGTCTTTGTCTGTCCCTCATCGTCTTCACAGACATTCTCAAAGTCCGACGGCGTGCCGTTGTAGCCGTCGCTTATTATCATCTTGTCCTTAACCACCAGGGCTCCCACCTGCCTGCGTCGGCAGTAGCTGTTCTCTGCCCAGATGCGTGCCATACGCAGGTAGCGCTTGTCCAGGTTATTTTGTTTTTCTGCCGATTCCATTCCTTTTCAGTAGTGCATCTATGGTGGGCTCACTGCCCTTGAATCTTTTATATAGCGTCATGGGGTCTTCTGTGCCGCCCCTCGATAGTATCTCGTTGCGGAACCGCTGTGCCGTTGCTTGGTTGAAGATGCCGTGCTTCTTGAATACAGCGAAGGCATCGGCATCGAGCACCTCTGCCCACTTGTAGCTGTAGTATCCGGCGGCATAGCCTCCTGCCATGATGTGTGAGAACTGGGTGGTCATGCAGGTGTCGGTGCGCTGCTTGCCTACAATGGCTTTCTTCCATGCTTTCTTCTCAAAGGGGATGATGTCTTTGTCAAACTCCTCTTTCGTTGTGTAGTAGGCCATGTCAAGCAGGCCGAAGCTCACCTGGCGCAGGCATGCCGTTGCTGCCATGAAGTTGCGGCTCTTCACTATGCGGTGTATCAGCTCGTCGGGCAGAGGCTCGCCAGTCTCGTAGTGGAAGGCGAAGGTGCGCAGGAACTCTTTCTCGATGGCATAGTTCTCCATGAACTGCGAGGGCAGCTCTACGAAGTCCCACAGCACGTTGGTTCCGCTGAGGCTCTCGAAGCGGCAGTTTGACAGCATGCCGTGCAGCGAGTGGCCAAACTCGTGCAGGAAGGTCTCCACCTCGCCAAGGGTGAGCAGTGCGGGCTTGTCGGGAGTAGGCTTCGTGAGGTTCATCACCACCGAGACATGGGGGCGCACGTTCTTGCCTTTACGGTCAATCCATTGTCCTTGGTACTCTGTCATCCATGCGCCACCTTGTTTTCCCTTGCGGGGGTGGAAGTCTGCGTAGAAAACAGCTAGGTAGGAGCCGTCATGGTCGAACACCTCGTATGCCTTCACATCGGGATGGTAGACAGGTATCTCGCTGTTTGGCTTGAACGTGATGCCGTAGAGCTTGTTGGCCAGGCCGAACACTCCTTCTATCACCTTGTCCAGCTGGAAGTAGGGCCTGAGCATTTCGGCATCTATATTGTATTTCTTAAGCTTCAGCTTGTGCGAGTAGAACCCTACGTCCCATGGCTCCATGAGTGAGGGGTCCAGAGCGAAGTGTGGTGCATGAGAAGCAAAGTGTTTCAGCTGCTCCATCTCCTTCACGGCTGCCGGTCGGTAGGCGTCTACCAGCTTGTTGAGCAGGCGGTACACGCTGCGCACGTTCTTTGCCATGCGGCGTTTCAGCACATAGTCAGCGTAGGTCTTGTAGCCCAGCAGCTGTGCTATCTCTCGCCGCAGGTTTATCAGCCTCTTACACACCTCCATGTTGTTGCAGTCGTTGTCGTGTATACCCTTGGTGTTGTAGGCCATATACATCTGGCGGCGCAGCTCCCTCTGTGTGGAATAAGTTTGAACGGCGAGTAGCTGGGAGCATCGAGGGTGAACACCCATCCCTCCTTGCCCTGCTCGCCGGCTTCCTGGGCAGCGGCATCGATGGCCGTCTGGGGCAGTCCGTCCAGCTGTGCCTTGTCGGTAATGTGTAGGATGAAAGCCTTGTTCTCCTTCAGCAGGTTCTGCGAGAACTGGAGTCCGAGCAGCGAGGCTTCCTCAGTGAGCTGGCGCAGCTTCTCCTTGTCTTCGGGCGAGAGCAGGGCACCGCTGCGTACGAATCCCTCGTAGCAGTCGTCAAGCAGACGCTTCTCTTCGGGTGTCAGCTTGCGGTGGTGGCGGTGCACATATTTCACACGCTCAAAGAGCTTCTCGTTCAGGCGCATGTCGTTGGCGTGCTTCGTCAGTATCGGACTCATCTTCTGTGCCAGCGTATCCATCTCGTCGTTGGTCTCGGCAGAGAGCATGTTGAAGAATACGGTAGAGACACGGTCCAGCAGGTCGTAGTAGCCCTCCGTGTCGTCATCCTTATTAATTATGGTGTTGTCGAAGGTAGGCTTGGCTGGGTTGTTGATGGTCTTGTCCAGATATTCCTCGTCGCGGCGAATGCCCTCCATAAATGCCTCCTCATAGTCCTCCATCTGTATTTGGCCGAAGGGCACGGTCTCGTGAGGGGTGGCGTATGTCTCAAAAAACGGGTTCTTGCGCATTGTACACTAATATTATGGTCTTCTTTTTTGCGCTGCAAAGTTACTATTTTTCCGTGAAAAGAGTATATCTTTTCCCGATATTTTTTATTTGGGTTACTAAAAAAGACATGAATATATTTTACCAACTTCTGTTTCACTTCCTTTGCCTTGAGCCTTTCTCGGTATAGGGCTGTCTGTATGTGTTCCTGTTCTTGTAAAGCTTTTTCGGACAGAGCACCAATACAGAGCGGTTGCGACTCTCAAAGTATTATTACCTGTATGTCGTTTCTGTCCATATTCACGATTGCTCCTGGTTTTCTACTATTTCCCAATGTCCTCCGTCAATCCTGACTTTATTTAAATTACAATGACCTGCTACCATATATGCTACAGTTGTCATTTACTGCTTATTAGGTTTGTTCTTATTCATCAACCTTTTTGTGGCCCGAAGTTCTTTCTGTAGCAATTCCATCCGTTCTTTTAATTGCTCTTGTGTAGGTAGCATATCCTTAATTCGGATGTTGTTGTAGGTGGCTACTCCCATTGGGGTCGTAATTCCTCGGAAAGACCATTGTACATCAGTCTTATCCATATCGGAACATATCAGGAGGCCGATTGTTGGGTTGTCATCAGGAGCTTTCAATAATTCATCAACGGCACTTACATAGTAGTTCAGCTTACCAGTAAACTCTGGTTCAAATGGCTTTACTTTGATTTCGCACGCTATGTAGCAACGAAGACGAACATGGTAGAACAGCAAGTCAATCTTCCGTGAACGACCTCCCACGATGATTTCTTTCTGTCTTCCCATGAAAGCGAAGCCTGTTCCCATCTCCAATAAGAGGTTCGTCACATCGCTGGTAAGTGCATCCTCCAGTTCCCGCTCTTCAAACGGCTCATGGTCAATAGTAGCGAAACCGAAATCATAATTCTCCTTTAACACTTCCTGCACCAAATGGTTTTGCGGCTCAGGAAGGTAAGTTGAGAAGTTGTTCAGAATCTTGCCCTGATGATCATAGAGATGAGCCTTATA
>CAMYZK010000327.1 GCA_947303825.1 uncultured Prevotella sp.
AGGTGGCAAACAACGGCACCATAGGCTCGGAGCATAATGACAAGCACGTCATAGTTTGCGAGACCAACGACACCAAGATCACCGTTGCCGAAGGAGCAAAGCCTTATATGGTGACCTTCAATGTGCCGTCGTGGGTGCAGGGTACCAACAGCACAGTGACCAACGGCAATGCAAAGATAAACTATACCTACTACACATGCGAAGTGAATGGAGGCGCCTTTACAGGCAATATGCGGTTGGTTAAACAGGGTGACGGCACACTTAGTCTGCCTGCCGTAGACATGACCTATACCGGCGAGACCAACGTGTGGGCTGGAACGGTGAATTTCGATGGAAAACTAAAGAGTTCCAAGTTGTGGCTCAACCGTTTTGCAGAGCTGAACAGCAATGGCGGAGAGTTCAAAAGCATCAAGATGGACTACGACTCAAAACTGCGCCCTGGTAGGGATGGCAACATAGGAACACTGACCACAGACTCGCTGTTGCTGGGATTCGGCTCAAGAGTTATCTTCGATATCAACGGCCAGGAACAGAAGACCGATCAGGTATCGGCAAAATATCTGAGCATAGAGAAAAAGACCTGGAAGTACGGGCCCAAGTACCTGCAGCCTGTGTTTGAGTTCGTTATTCCCGAAGGACAGGATGTGACAGAAGGCGAGTACCTGCTAGGAGCCGTTGAGACCATTAATGGTAGTATTGAAGACATCCTGGTGGAAGGACTGGGCACAAAGAAGAAAAACCACCTTAAGTACGAGGACGGAAACCTCTATCTTATCATAGAAGGTACGCGCGACCCAGGTAGCGTAGCATGGACAGGGGACATCTCGACTTCTTGGGACATGGCCGAGACAGAGAACTTTGTCAATGCCGACGGAGAGAGCGATATCTTCGTAAGCGGAGACAATGTGCGATTCGATGATAATGCCACAAAATTCATTGTCAATCTTTCAACAGACATTGAAGCCGATACTGTTCTGGTAGTCAACGATGCAAGGTCGTACACCTTCAGCGGAGATGGAAGGCTCGTAGGGAACACCACCCTGGTGAAACAGGGTAAATCTAATCTCACTATAAAGAATGAGAATACATATACCGGAGGCAACAGACTTTCGGGTGGAGTGGTGATAGTTACTTCGCTGGCCAATGAAAACCAACGCAAGGGTAATCTGGGAGACATTGTCACATCTGCTTCCAAGTTTGTCATGGAGAACGGAGCTGAACTGCGCACCTCTGCTGCCGTTACCAACGGCTCGCCAATAAAGTTTGAGACCGAAGCTGGCGGTATCATCAACAACAGCCAGGACTTCATAGTAAACAAGGCTATGTCGGGAACCACCCTCACGAAGAAAGGTTCTGGATGGATGAAGTTGAACGTGTCTAACTCAGGGCTTAGCCGCCTTATCGTTCAGGCAGGAACTGTTCAATGCATTAACGCTGGCACTCCGGCAAAGACTGTTGAATACCAGGGAGGCACCTTGAATGAGAATACTAGCTCCAGCTATGCAGTCTATGTTCCCAAGGGAAGGAGCGGCAACTGGTATCTGGCCAACCGTTCTACATATACTAATACGGTGACGGGCGAAGGTACGCTTACTATGTATTGTGTAACCGAGAAAGGTACAAACTACTATGCCACACGTACCCCCATACAGTGCAACTTCAGCAACTTTGAGGGAACACTGAAACCCATGTCCAGTCTTGACGGCGATACAAAACGTTTCACTCTGAATACAGCTACGGGCATGCCGAAGGGAACGATGAACATTGCTTCAGACGTGGAAGTACAGAATAGCGGCAAGACCTTCCGTATAGGAAAGGTTGTGGGCACTGGCAAATTGGGAGGCAGCTGTACGTTCAGCAACGGCGGCAGCGTAGGAGCAAACACATGGCAGGTGGGTAACAACGATGACTGGACAACATCGGTCAAGGTGACCTCGGATGCTAACCTGCAGAAGGTTGGAGCTGGTAAGATGACATGGAACGGAATAAGCAACAACACAGGAACGACCGTGGTGAAAGAAGGCGAGCTGTGTGTGGGCAACACAGGTGTGTTGGGAACAGGCAAGCTAACAGTAGAGGAAGGGGCCATACTGTCGTGCTCTAGCAAGACTAAAGTGCTTGGAAACTCCTCGACCGTCATTGCAGGAACACTAGCCATAACCGCTGCAAAGTGTGCCACTGCCGACGATTCAGGATGCACATCATTCAACTTTGAGAAAGCACTTACTGTAAGTGGAACGATACGCATTACACCTGCAGAAGGCAACACACTCCAGGTGGGAGATAGTATTCGCATCTTCACGGCATCTAAATTCAGTGGCACTCCAAAGTTTGACTTCCAGGGAGGAATAGAGTGGGATACCAGTCGCATCAGTGAAGGACTGCTCTTTGTCAAGGCAATAAGCAGTTCGATAGACTCGATTGTCAGCATACAGGCTCCACGCAATATCTATGACATACGTGGACAGCTTGTAAGACGACAGGCCACTAGCCTGGAAGGTCTGCCTGCCGGAGTCTACATCTGTGAAGGAAGGAAATTTATTGTAAAATAGAATCAATATTATCTTAATATTATGAGAAAGGCTCTTTTTTTGTCGTTGGCACTTGTGGCTTGCATAGGGATAAAAGCCCAGCACAGGCAGTTGCCTTTTCAGGATGCCAGCCGCCCGATAGACGAGAGGGTGGAAGACCTGCTACAGAGGCTTACCCTTGAGGAGAAAACAATGCTGATGATGAACACCTCGCTTACTATTAATCGTTTGGGAATACCTCAATTCGACTGGTGGAGCGAGGCACTGCACGGAGTGGGGCGAAATGGCATCTCCACTGTTTTTCCATCGTGCATCGGCATGTCGTGCTCGTTCGATGAAGACTTGGTCGAACAAATCTACAGTGCAGTAAGCGACGAGGCAAGGGCAAAGAACACTGAGCAGCGCCGTCAGGGAAAGAAACCTATAGGGAGATATCAGGGACTGTCTTTCTGGACTCCAAATATCAATATCTTCCGCGACCCAAGGTGGGGACGCGGTCAGGAGACTTACGGTGAAGACCCGCTTCTCAATGCCCAGATGGGACTGCGCGTGGTGCGTGGACTGCAGGGAGACAAGAAACTTCACAAATACTACAAGCTGCATGCATGTGCCAAGCACTATGCCGTGCATAGCGGACCAGAGAAAACCCGTCACAACTTCAACATTGAAAGCCTGCCTGCTCGCGACCTCTGGGAGACCTACCTGCCCGCCTTCAAGCGACTGGTGACCGAAGGCGATGTGCAG
>CAMYZK010000328.1 GCA_947303825.1 uncultured Prevotella sp.
CCTGTCTGGTGCATGGCAATGACATCGGTATACCCTTCGACCATGAAGACACGGTCTTCCTTCACTATGGCTTTCTTGGCCTGGTAGATGCCATACAGCTCGCGTTCCTTGTGGTAGATGTCGCTGTCGGGCGAGTTGACATACTTCTGTGCCACACCCTTGGTTCGGCTGTCGAGCACACGGCCTCCGAAAGCTACCACCTTGCCGCTGACATTGAGCCACGGGAAGATGGCGCGTCCGCGATAGCGGTCTATCAGGTTTGAGGTTTGAGGTTTGAGGTTTGAGGTTTCTCCGACGAGTGAAGCGGCAGAGCCGAGCGGAGGGTTGAGGGTGGAGTTCTCTTTTCCCCCTTCTTCCTCTTCCTTCTTCTTCTCATAGCACAGTCCGGTCTTTACCAGAAACTCGGCTTTGTAGCCTGCCTTTAGTGCAGCGGAGCTCAGGGCGTCGCGTCTCTGCGGTGCATATCCCAGCTGGAACTTCTCTATGATGTCATCGCGAATGCCACGGCTGTGGAAGTACTGCTTGCCTATGGCAATGCCATCGGGGCTGTTCTTCAGCGTGTCGTGGAACCAGTCCTTGGCCCACTCGTTGACCACGAACATCGACTCCCTCTCGCTCTGCTCCTGACGCTCCTCGTCGGTAAGCTCCTTCTCGACAACCTCTATGTTGTATTTACGGGCCAACCATCGCAGTGCTTCGGGGTAGCTTATCTGCTCGTGTTCCATGAGGAAGCCGGCGGGCGTGCCGCCCTTGCCGCACACGAAGCAGTGGCAGATGTTCTTTGAGGGTGACACCATGAACGACGGGTTGCGGTCGTCGTGGAATGGGCACAGTCCCTTGTAGTTCACACCGCTCTTTCGCAGTGTGACGAACTCGCCCACGACATCGACAATGCGTGCCGCATCGAGAATCTTGTCTACTGTAGCCCTGTCAATCATGCTTGCTGCTTAATCGTAGATGCTCTCTTTCTTCGGCTCTGGCTTTGGCAGCCTGAAGGAGATGGGCAAAGTGTACCTTACCCGTACAGCTTTGCCGTCTTGCATGCCGGGAGTCCATTTGGGCATCAATTTTATCACCCGTACAGCCTCGTTGTCGAGCATCGGGTCTATGCCTCTGGCCACTCTCACCTCGTTGACAGAGCCGTCGGCCTCAACCACGAACTGGCACACCACACGTCCCTCAATGCCATTGACCTCAGCCTCTTTGGGATATTTCAAGTTATTTCCCAGAAATTGTAGCATGGCACGGTATCCTCCTGGGTATTCAGGCATCGTCTCCACTGTCTCGAAGATGCTCTTGGTAGACATGTCTTTCTCTTTCACCATGATTACCTTTTCTTTCATCAACGGGGATCCTTCTTTAAACTCCATGACCCCTACAGTTTCATTGCCCTGATCTTCTTTGTCTGCTACCTCGATAAGAGGCTCTTCATCCTCCTCGGTGTAATAGTCTTTCGTGTTGACTTTAATCTCCGTTTTGGCCTTCACCTTTCTAGGGCTTTTCTTTTTTGCCTGTCCGAAGGCGATGGTGCAGCAGCATAGCATGGATGCTAGTAAGAATGCTTTTTTCATATTGTGCAAATTATACTATTGAAGCTTGAAGGTTACGGGTATGGTGAACTTGACACGTACAGGCTTTCCGTTCTGTCTTCCGGGAGTCCATCGTGGCATGGCCTTAATGACCCTCACTGACTCCCTGTCTACAGAGGGATCAATGCTCCTGGCCACCTTGACGTTGCTAATGCTTCCGTCTGTCTCGATGACAACGCTACAGACTACAACTCCCTGAATGGCGTTCTCCTCGGCAATGGGGGGGTATTTGACGTGTGAAGAAACCCATTGCTTCAAGGCTGCCTCGCCTCCGGGGAACTGTGGCATCTGCTCCACTACCTCAAAGATGGTTTGCTCAGAATCATATTTTTCCTCTTTGATGGTTATATCTTTGATATGCATGACACTAGAGCCTTCATCGAAGCCCATGCTTCCTTCGACAAAATTTGTTTCTTTCTTGACAGGGGTTTTGCTGTCCTGGGCATTGTCCTTTACTGTGGTTTGCACCTGTGTTGAAATCTTTTTCTTTTTATTGACCTGCCCGAAGACAATGGTGCAGCAGCATAGCATGGCTGCAAATGTCAGTATTCTTTTCATAGTCTTTATAAGTTTTATTTCTTCAGATATTTGTATTGCTATTAATCAGTGCTCTCTACGAAAAAAAGTGTATGTTATTACTTGTCCTCGGCCTCAACCTGGTGC
Organism: uncultured Prevotella sp.; assembly: GCA_947303825.1. Taxonomy (GTDB): domain Bacteria; phylum Bacteroidota; class Bacteroidia; order Bacteroidales; family Bacteroidaceae; genus Prevotella. The sequence goes on from CAMYZK010000328.1 coordinate 2,253, forward strand.
TCGCTGCTACTTAGCATCTGCAGCTTGCCGTCCTTCCATCCGTACACTTCTTCACTTTCCACGTCGCCGCTTATCGAGCGGGCACGGCTGATGACACGCTTGCGCTTGGCTTCGATGGTGGGATTGGCAATGCTCGAGAAACCCTCTACGCACTCGAAGCCTTGTTTCTCGGGAACCCACACGAAGGCATCGGAGAATAGGAGGGGAGAGGTCACACCAAAGTTGCCCAGCTCGACAATCAGGTCGGGAATGCCGTCGAAGTTGACATCTTCCTCAGAGACCTCACCGGCAGAGCCCACGAAATCCTCGAACTTTGCCCAGTTGAACTCGCTGACGAACTGCTGTGGTTCGGCTCCTCCCTTGATGTCGAGAATAACGGCGTCAACCTGGTCGTGGTCATCCTTGCGGAATGTCACTTTGTAAGTGATGCTTTTGCGGGCATCCACCTCTTTGCTCTTCTGCTTATCTTCCAGCACGTTCTGCTGTGCATCTTCTCCCTTGTCGGTGGCGTTGGCAGATATCTTCTTCCCGCTGCAAGCTGTCAATATAGCGGCCATCATGAATAACCAAAAGTGTTTCATATTTCTTTGCTTGTAAAAGATGATTGGTATTTACTTCCTTAGGTACTTAGCCAGTTCGGAGCCGGCCTCACGAAGCCCCTTGGCAAAGCTCTGTGCATTCATCTGTGCTCCGAGCTTTGAGGCGTGGGTGTGGTCTTTCTTGAAATACTTGCCGGCCTTCTGTTTCAGGTCCTCTGTCTTTGCCTTTGCCAGCTCCTTGTCCTGCGGCATGCTCTTTACAGCGAACTTGCGGTCGAGGAAGTCGGCACTGATGTTGTGCATGTCGATGAACTCCACACCCGTGGCCTCGACCACCTCCCGGTACCATTTGCCGTAGGATCCGTCGCGCCGTTCTATCTTGCCGCCGGGCCACTCGTTGCGTGGTGTGAGCGAGACGAGGATGGGTGTGGCACCTTTCTCGCGCACGTCGTCAATCATCTT
>CAMYZK010000329.1 GCA_947303825.1 uncultured Prevotella sp.
GACGGTAGAGGCCATACTCCGAAGCTATGGCATAGTGGCAGGAAAGGATGTGGGACTTGACGTGCTGAAGCGCACCATGCCGACAGGTATCTTCGACCTGACCTAACCCTGTATATATATTAATGAGACAAGTAAGACCAAAGAAGAACCTTGGGCAGCATTTCCTCACCGACCTCTCTATAGCCCGCAGGATAGCCGACACGGTAGATGCCTGTCCCGAGCTGCCTGTCCTGGAGGTAGGGCCTGGCATGGGCGTTATGACCCAGTATCTGGCCGAGAAACCACGAAAGCTCAAGGTGGTTGAGATAGACACCGAGTCGGTGCAGTATCTTTCCAGCAGGTTTGGGTGGAAAGTAGAGAGTGAAAAGTGGAAAGAGGAGAGTGGAGAGTGGAAAGAGGAATGTGGAGAGAGCTCTCTTTCTTCTTGCCAACCACAAATAATCATGGGCGACTTCCTGCGGATGGATCTGAGACAGGTGTTCGGTGGAGGGCAGTTTGTGCTCACGGGCAACTATCCATACGACATCTCGTCGCAGATATTCTTCAAGATGATAGACAATCGCGACCTTATACCCTGTTGCACGGGCATGATTCAGCACGAAGTGGCTCTGCGCATAGCTGCTGCCCCAGGCAATAAGCAGTATGGCATCTTGAGCGTGCTCATTCAGGCATGGTACAACGTGGAGTATCTGTTCACTGTCGAGCCTTCGGTGTTCAACCCGCCCCCCAAGGTGCAGAGTGCCGTGATACGCATGACGCGCAACAGTGTCAGCAAGCTGGGATGCGACGAACAGCTCTTCCGCCGTGTGGTGAAGACCACGTTCAACCAGCGGCGTAAGATGCTCCGCGTGTCGCTACGCCAGATGCTGCCTGCCGGTGCAGCCCTGATCGAGGAGCAAAGCCAGCTCTTGACCCGCCGCCCTGAGCAGTTGACCATAGCCGAGTTTGTTGAGCTTACTAATCTGGTGGATAAGGAGCTGTTTACGTGCACAAACTAGCTGTGTTCGCACACATATGGTTGATTTGTATCAATAATGTTTGGTTTTTTGCTAGAAAAAGAACGAAACATTATGCGCAGATTATTTTTTCGTTGTACCTTTGCATCGTCAAAAAGAAAAAGTGAGGCGAGACTCACACATAGCTTCAATAGATAGTTCAGATTAAGGTAGAGATTATTCAGGAGCCTTGTGAAAGGCGAGTAAATTTTCAATAGTTGTTAGTTATTAGGTAAATTTGATTGTTAGTTAGTTCATTAGGTTTTTAGTTTTTAGGTAAAAAAGATTTGTTTTTAAAGGAAACGATTTTAAGAAGAAGGTTTTTAGTTATTAATATCGTTTAGGTGCAGACTTAGTTGTGACAACCAAGGTCTGCATCTTTTTTCATCCCTTTGAGAACGCCTCGTTGCTGGGCGTCACCAGCGACTTGCACCAGTTGCCCCTCCATAGGTGGGTAAGGAAGATAATACCCCGGAAGGTCAGCTCTATGGCCATGGCCGTCCATACCCCCCTGAGCCCATAGGTGGCCGACAGCTTCCATGCCAGCGTCAGTCGCACTCCCCACATGGAGACAAGGTTCATTATGGCCGGCTTAAGCGTGTTGCCTGCTCCTATGAAGACTCCGTTGCACACTATGGCGGCGGCAAACATAGGTTCGGCAAAGGCTTCGATGCGCATCACGTATGCTCCCTCCCTTATAATCTCATGTACTGGCGACATGAGGCTCATCAGCTCTGGGGCAAAGGCGAACATCAGTATGCCCATCAGTGTCATTATTGCTATGCCAAGGCCAACGCTCATATTGGCCAGTGAGCGTGTCAGCCGTTGCTGTCCGGCACCTATGCCCTGGCCCACCAGTGTGGTGGCTGCCTCGGCAATGCCGTAGCCAGGCATGTAGCACAGGCTCTCTACGGTGATGGCAAGCGAGTTGGCGGCAATGGCCACAGTGCCCAGTGGAGCCACTATGACGGTGCTCACTATCTGTGCTCCGCCCATCAGTGTATGTTGAAGGGCCATCGGGGCACCTATCTTGAGTGCAGTGCCAACAACGTCGGAGGTGGGACGGAAAGAGGGAGGTGGAAGGTGAAGGGTGGAGGGTGTAAGGTGGGAGGATGAGTGTGGCGACTTCTCGTGTCCAAACAGCCTCAGCATGTCAGACCTTACCAGCAGGAAGTAGAGCATCAGCACGGCAGTGACTAGCTCGGCCAGGCCGGTGCCGTAGGCAGCTCCCACCACGCCCATGTCCATTATATATATAAAGATGTAGTTGAACAGCACGTCCATGCAGCACATCAGGATGTTGAGTATAGACGGTATCTTCATGTTGCCCGAGCACTTCAGCATCGAACCCGCCAGTCCTCCAAACTGAAAGAAGATGCCAAACACTCCGATGTACATGAAGTAGAGCGATGCATCGCGGGCAATGTCAGCCCCGCCGCCCAGCCAGTATGGCAGGAACGAGTGTATGGCGATGGCTCCCACCGACAGTGACAGGCTCCACACAAAGCTGCATACCAGTGCCTGCCTGAGCACCCGCCGTGCTTTCTCAAAGTCATTAGCACCAATGAAGTGGGCCACCTGCACAGAGAATCCCATGTTCACTGCCGACCCCAGTCCGCCCATCAGCCATGTCGTCGTCTCTACCAGTCCGATGGAAGCCGTGGCTTTCTCGCCCAGGTGTCCCACCATGGCAGCATCGATGAGAAACATCACTGTGGCCGATATTTGTGCCAGTATAGAGGGTATGGACAGCTGGACAATGAGCTGCAGCCTCTCGCTGCGACTCATGGTGCGCCCGTCGCGTATGTATGCCAGCAGGTCGCCGCCCTTACCCATCATCTTTTCCTGTTGGTCTCCAGATACTCGTCCATAGCCTTCATGGTGTTCAGGGTGAACGGGCCTATCTGCTGCCAGTCGTTGAAGTGCCACTTCGCATCCTCATAGACGAGCTCTACTACGGTCATCATGTCTTTCTTACCGTTGGAAAGATTGTAGCTGGCTATGGCTGTGTCGCCGTTGATAGCCACATCGATGTCTTTGATTGTTACGGTGTCTCCCTCCCAGTAGACAAACATTCCAATCTGGTCGGGTATCTGTGGGAACTTCACTCCTGTGCTGTCCTGAATGTCGCAAATCTCATTCATCTTCTCGTTGAACACCCTTGAGCAGTACTTGCCAAAAAGATCTATACAGATATCCGGATCTGTTAAGTCATCAGTAGTGGAGAGAATGTTGGCATCGTGATATGCCT
>CAMYZK010000330.1 GCA_947303825.1 uncultured Prevotella sp.
GGAAACCTGGCTTCTGAGATTGCCAATAAGATTGAAGCAAACAGTCTGCTCGTACGTACAGGTGCCTTATATCATGACATCGGAAAGATGGCCAATCCGGTGTTTTTCACTGAGAATCAGGCCGGTGTGAACCCACATGATAACATGTCATGTCAGGAAAGTGCCAGAATAGTCATCGGTCACGTAACCGACGGCATTAAGATGGCTGAGAAGGAGAACATCCCGAATATCATCAAAAACTTCATCCTTACCCACCACGGAAGAGGGATGGCCAAGTACTTCTATATTAAATATAAGAATGAGCATCCAAACGAAGAGGTGGACACTGAGCCATTCACTTACCCTGGTCCCAATCCCTTCACACGTGAGCAAGCCATTCTGATGATGGCTGATGCTGTGGAGGCTGCTTCGCGCTCTCTCCATGAATATACCGAGGAAAGCATCAGCGAACTGGTGAACAGGATAATCGACAATCAGGTCTCAGAAGGGTATTTCCATGAATGTCCTATCACATTCTATGATATCGCCCAGGCAAAACTTGTATTAATAGAACGACTGAAGGCTATCTATCACACTCGCATCAAGTATCCTGAACTCAACAAAAAGGAAGAGAAGGATAAGAAGAAGAAAAAGAGGAGAAGGCCTTAACAGTTTTTAGACACACTTTACCCTTTAGTTGTGCATTTCCTTGCACATTTGATGGTTATTGTGCAAGGAAACGCTCTGTTTTTGTTAACAGAACTTAAAAAACAGACTTAATTAAAGGTTGTATTAAACAATAAGCATACCTTTGCAGCCGGTTTTTAAAAAGTTAGTAAGATGAACAAATTTAAACTGGCCGTAATGGCTATGATTGTATCAGGTAACGTAACCGCATTTGCTGGCGGCATTTTAACAAACACCAACCAAAGCATCAGTTTTCTTCGTAATCCAGCGCGTGACGCTGCTATCGGCATTGATGGTGTTTATTCCAACCCTGCCGGTGTCGCCTTCCTCAACGAAGGGTTTCATTTAGGGATTAACTGGCAGTATGCCCATCAGACCCGAACAATTACCTCCACCAATCCATATCTGGCATTAGGACGTAAGAATCAGGGATTGTCTGAAAAGAGTTATGAAGGTGTTGCAGATGCTCCATGCATCCCATCCATACAGGCTGCTTATAACAAAGGCGACTGGAGTTTTCAGTTCAACTTCTCTGTTCCAGGTGGTGGCGGTAAATGTGAGTTTGCCGACGGACTGGGGTCTTTTGTGAGTGTCGTAGGAAATATAGCAAGCAAGTTCATGACGCTTGACGGCTTCGCAAACCAGCTCAATGCCGCCACAAACAAATTTGCTCCACTCTATGCAGCACTGGGTGGAAAGGCACCGGCTGCCATCCCCACTTATGGTGTCTCTGGATATGACATGGACGGTTATATGCAAGGCCGGCAGTACTATTTCGGCTTTCAGATAGGTACAGCTTACAAGATTAACAAAGATCTGTCTGTCTATGGTGGTCTGCGTCTGCTTTACGGTACGGCAACCTACAAGGCTAAGATCAGTAACATACAGGTAAAAACTGGCGAGGGATACATCAACTTCGGCGACTTTCTTCCTAACGTAGCACCACAAGCTACGCAGGATGCAAGTGTTGCTGCATCACATCTGGACATCCTCAACAAAGCCCAGCAGGCTGGTATTCCAATGACGGATGAGATGAAGAATGCACAGACATCTCTCGCAGAAGGGCTCAAGTCACTGAAAGAGAGTCAGGGACAATTAAGTACTCTTGCAAAGTATTCTGAAGGTGTAAACTTGCTCTGCAACCAAAGCAGCCTTGGCATCGCACCCATTATCGGCGTTGATTACCATTTCAAGAACTTCAACTTTGCTGCAAAGTATGAGTTCAAGACACAGATTCGCATGAAGAATGAGTCGACAGTGAATGAGGCTAGTGAGATTGCTGCTGTCAACAAGTTCCGCGACGGTGAGGAAGTTAATGAAGATGCACCCGCTCTGCTGACTGTCGGTGTACAGTGGTCTCCCATCGAGAATGTACGTGTCAATGCAGGTTATCACCATTTCTTTGATAAAGATGCAGACTGGTACAACAACACCCAGCAACAGCTCGCCCATAATACAAGCGAGTATCTGTTTGGTGCTGAGTGGGACATCAATGAAAAGTTCACCGTCTCTGCAGGTGGACAGATTACCGACTACAGTCTGACTGATAAATACATGAACGACATGTCCTTCGTTGTCGACAGCTATAGCGTCGGCTTTGGATTCGAATACAAACTGAACGACATGGTCAAGCTCTCTGCAAGTTATTTCCAGACCAACTATTCAAAATACGACCGGGTAACTTCAACTCAGCCACGCGTCAGTGACACCTTCACACGTACAAACCATGTACTGGGTGTCGGTTGCGAACTGACATTCTAATCAATAAAGAGTTCTTTTATAATACGATAATGGGGACGCTTCGAAAATGAAGTGTCCCCATCTTTTTATTATTATTGTTTACTCAGAACTTATAATCAATGCCTACGCCGAACACGCTATTGGTGCGACTGTAAACATCAGTGCCCGGCATACCTGTCTGCAGATAATTGCTGCTCTTTGATGTGTAGTCGCTGTATAATGTGCAGAAGTAGCTGGCATTCAGTCTTAAATGCTCGTTGATATTCACGGCAGCACCAAATCCCACACTATAGCTGTCGCATGCAAAAGAGGTGTTTGTCTGGAAATCATCGCTCAAGCCATAATCTGTGCGCTGTCCACCGGCACTCACTGTTATAGTCTTATTGATATCATACTCCACTCCGGCAAGTATCTCATGCGTTCCATGTTTCAGGGATTCCTGACGGTTATTGGCCATCTTTGCGTGCTTATCATCAAAGAAGTGATATTCGACTGAAGCTCGTAACTCAGGCATAAACTCGTAGCCTACAGCCACTGCCAGCAAAGCAGGCATGTCGTAACGTGTCTTTACACCATCCTTATAAGGAGTCATCTTCGCATCAAGAGTCTGAGCGATAGCTGCAAGAGTCTGAGGATCCTGCTTCATAAGCACTGCCTTGAGGTTGTCCCCCATCTCGGCAACCAGTTTGTTCTCTGTGTTGGGGATATTGAGTTTCGTCCGGAACTCATAACGTGCAGCCACCGTAAGTGGTCCCTGATGAAAATCGACACTTATCAGAGGAGCCACTCCCCATCCCCGCTGGTCTACGTCAAGTTCCATTCCTACAAGCTTACCCAATG
>CAMYZK010000331.1 GCA_947303825.1 uncultured Prevotella sp.
CTCTGGGGAACGTTCAACGTGCGTGAAGACCAGCTGGCAAATATGGCCGTAGGCAAGGAGATAACAGCCTTTGTTCCGGCATTCAATAAAGACGTGCGTTTTAAGATATACCACATGAAAGACCAAGGCTCATACGCCGTTTGGAAGGCTACAAAGGCCTCAGGGCAGTATGACTTGAAGACTTTTGAGGTGAAGGCCCGTCCCATAGATAAGATGGAAGGCCTGAGACCGGGCATGTCGCTTGTCGTTAAGTAAACCTCTCCAGGTTTCTTCTAAAGGTGGAGGCTAATGAAGCCTCCCTCCTGGGAGGGAGCAGTTATGACAGAAAAGGTAATGGATAACGAGCAGTTGGAACAGGAAACAACACACCCCCTCAATGGAGGTGTGGGGGTGAGGCTTTGCAGGATTATGCTCCGCGAGTCCCACAGGCTGCTTAAGAACCCCATCTATGGGTTCTGCATGGTGGTCTTCCCTGTGCTCGTCACGCTGTTCTTCACTTCCATGATGAGTGACGGACAGCCGCTTGATATGCCTGTTGGCATTGTCGACCACGACAACACCACAACCACGCGCTCTCTGTTACGTCGTCTCGACGCTTTCCAGAATTCGGAGATTGTGGCCAGCTATCCTACCGTAGCCGAGGCGCGCCGTGCCATTCAGGAGAATCATATCTACGGATTCCTCTACATACCCAAGGGTACTACCGATGCGCTGCTCTCCAGCCGCCAGCCGCAGATCAGTTTCTACTACTCTCTGGCTAGCATCACTGCCGGCTCGCTGGTTTTCAAAGACCTCAAGACCATTTCCACGCTTGGCTCGGCTGCCGTAGGACAGGCCACCATGCGCGCCAAGGGATTCTCCGACACGCAGATCCAGGCTTTCATGCAACCCATCGTCGTCGACCTCCATCCGCTCAACAATCCTTGGATCAACTACAACATGTACCTCAGCACGATGCTCATCCCGGGCCTGATGATGCTCTTTATGTTCCTCATCACAGCCTACTCGCTGGGAACGGAGCTGAAGTTTGATACGGGCAAGGAGTGGCTCAGCATGGCGGGCAACAACATGCTTTTGGCACTTACCGGCAAGCTGCTGCCGCAGACACTTGTCTTTCTGGCCATCACGTTCTTTTACGAATACTATGTCTTCGGAGTCCTTGGCTACCCCCATCCCGGCGGTGTCTTGATGATGGTGCTGCTGGGTGTGCTTCACGTGCAGGCATCGCAGGGCTTTGGCATCTTCATCTTCGGCCTGATGCCATCGCTGCGCATGTCTATGAGCATCTGTTCGCTATGGGCGGTTCTTGGCTTTTCCATGGCCGGCAGCGCCTTCCCCATCATCGGTATGGACGAACCCCTCCAGGCTCTGTCGTGGCTGTTCCCCCTGCGCCATTACTATATGCTATACCAGATATGTGTCTTCAACGGCTATCCGTTGCTTGAGGCATGGTTCCACTTCGCAGCCCTCCTGGGTTTTGCCCTGTTGCCTTGGCTGGTGCTGAAGAAGATAAAAAATGCAATGCTCACCTATGTCTATATTCCATAACGCATACGAGGCACTGAAAGACTGTTGCTTTATCTGGTGGGACGAGATGAAGCAGACGGTAAAAGACGAGGGCGTGCTCATCTTCTTCATCCTCGTGCCCTTGCTCTACCCGTTGCTCTACTCATGGATATACAACAATGAGGTGGTGCGTGAGGTCCCCGTCGTCGTGGTCGACGACTCCCATTCGCAGCTCTCCCGCCAGTTTGTGCGCCAGTGCGATGCCTCTCCCGACGTGAAGATTCTGTGCTACGCCTCCGACATCGACGAGGCCCGCTCTCTGCTCAGCCGTCAGGTGGCCCGTGGCATCTACTACATACCCAGCGACTTTGAGACCAACGTCAACCGCATGCAGCAGTCGGTAGTCAGCGTCTACAGCGACATGAGCCTCATGCTCTGCTACAAGGCTGTCTTCCAGACCGCACAGACTGTGAGCATGCAGATGGGGGCCGAGATTCAGACCAAGCTGGGTGGCCACTTTACCGCTCGTGAAGAACAGATAGCAGCCCGGCCCTTGCAGTTTGAGGAGGTGCCCATCTTCAACCCCACCGGCGGCTACGGCTCGTTTATTATTCCTGCCGTGCTTATACTTATCATACAGCAGACGCTGGTGCTGGGCATTGGCCTCTCGGCAGGCACCGCCCGCGAGCGCAACCGCTATCGCAACCTTATACCCATAAGCCGCCACTACAACGGAATGTTCCGCATTGTGGGTGGAAAGGCCATGGCCTATTTCATGATATATGCCGTGATGACAGCCTACCTCGTACTCGTAGTGCCCCGTCTCTTCAGCTTTACGGCCATTGGCAGGTGGCAGGATCTCGTTGTCTTCCTCTTGCCCTATCTGCTCGACTGCATCTTCTTCGGCATGGTGGTGTCGTGCATGGTGCGCTATCGCGAGAACGTCATACTGCTCATTGTCTTCGCCTCCATACCGTTGCTGTTCCTTTCTGGCGTCAGCTGGCCGCAGAGCAGCATACCAGGATTTTGGCAGGGCTTGTCATGGCTCTTCCCCTCCACCTTCGGAGTGAGGGGCTTTGTGCGCATCAACGAGATGGGAGCACGTCTTGACGATGTCCTGTTGGAGTATCAGGTGCTATGGCTGCAAGCACTCATTTACTTCATTCTGGCATGTCTTGTGTACCGATACCAGATATTCCTGGCACGCAAGGATGCACGTGAGCGCCTAGCCGACATGAAGGCCAATACACAATAATCTGCACATCATGCTGAAAGACTTAATCACCCAAGAACAGCTGGAGCTGACAATCAAGCTGATAAACGAGAGCGATACCATCGTATGCACCTGCCATCAGAATCCCGACGGCGATGCCCTTGGCAGCTGTCTGGCACTGGCCAACATGCTTCAAGAATGCTTTGGCAAGCAGCCTCAGATCATAGTGCCCGACCAGTATCCCGACTACCTTCAGTGGATGCCCAACAGCGAGAAAATCATACGCTATGACAAGCACAGCGAGGGCTGCGACTTCGTGTTACAACATGCCGACCTCATCTTTTGTCTCGATTTCAACACTCCGTCGCGCACGGCAGGCATGGAGACTTCGCTGAGAAGCACAAAGGCCAGCAAGATACTGATAGACCACCACCTGGCTCCCGATGTAGATGCCGTGGTAAGCATATCACATCCCGAGGCCAGCAGCACCTGCGAACTGGTGTTCCGGCTTGT
>CAMYZK010000332.1 GCA_947303825.1 uncultured Prevotella sp.
GAAAGAAGAACAACCCAATACTCATAGGTGAACCGGGAGTGGGCAAGAGTGCCATAGTAGAAGGACTGGCACAGCTGATAGCCCAACGCAAGTGCTCGCCCATGTTTTTCGGAAAGAAGATAGTGAGCCTTGACATGACGGGCATCGTGGCCGGAACAAAATACCGTGGACAGTTTGAGGAGCGCATAAAGGCGCTTCTGAAGGAGTTGGAGCAGAATCCCAACATCATTGTCTTTATTGACGAGATACACACCATTATAGGTGCGGGCGGTTCGGCAGGAGCCATGGATGCCGCCAACATCATGAAGCCGGCGCTGGCACGAGGTACCATACAGTGCATAGGGGCTACGACCCTCGACGAGTACCGCAACTCAATAGAAAAAGACGGTGCCTTGGAGAGACGCTTCCAGAAGGTCATCGTAGAGCCTACCACGGCCGAGCAGACACTGACCATACTGCACAACATTAAAGAACGCTATGAGCGTCACCACCATGTGGAGTTTACTGATGACGCCATCATGGCATGTGTCAAATTGACAGAACGATACGTTGCTGACAGAGCTTTCCCTGACAAGGCAATAGATGCCATGGACGAGACAGGCTCGCGCGTACATTTGAAGAATGGTACCATTCCGCCGGAAATCTCCGAGAAGGAGAAAGAACTGGAAAGAGTGAAAGACCGCAAGCAGAATGCCGTGCGTGGCCAGAACTTTGAACTGGCAGCCAGCTATCGCGACAGGCAGACAGAGCTGGAGGCCGAGTTGACTGCCTTGACAGAGCAGTGGCGTAGCGGAAACAGCGACGACCGCCTTGTCGTTGGCGAGGAGGAAGTTGCCAACGTGGTATCGATGATGACCGGCGTGCCAGTGCAGCGCATGGCCGAGAGCGAAGGCATAAGGCTGAAGGGAATGGCTGCTGAGCTGAAGAACAATGTCATTGCCCAGGACAAGGCCATTGACAAGATGGTGAGGGCGATACAGCGCAACCGCGTAGGGCTGAAAGACCCCAACCATCCCATTGGCGCGTTTATGTTCCTCGGACCTACCGGAGTGGGAAAAACCTTCCTGGCAAAGAAACTCGCAGAGTTTATGTTCGGCTCGGCCGATGCCCTGATACGTGTTGACATGTCGGAATATACCGAGTCGTTCAACGTGAGCCGTCTCATAGGGGCTCCTCCAGGCTATGTGGGCTACGAGGAGGGCGGACAGCTCACGGAGAGGGTGCGCCGTAAGCCATACAGCATAGTGCTGCTCGACGAGATAGAGAAGGCTCACGGAAATGTGTTCAACCTGCTGTTGCAGGTGCTTGACGAGGGGCGCCTTACCGATGGCAACGGGCGCTTTGTGGACTTCCGCAACACGGTGATTATTATGACATCGAATGCCGGTACGAGACAGCTTAAGGATTTCGGACGTGGAGTGGGATTCACTGCCGGCAGCATAGGGCTGGCAATGAACGAGCAGGACCGCGAACATGCACGGAGCATTGTACAGAAAGCACTGTCTAAGCAGTTCTCACCGGAGTTCCTTAACCGCTTGGACGAGATCATCACCTTCGACCAGCTAGACCTCGATGCCATAAAGCGCATTGTCGATGTAGAGCTGAAGCCGCTCACCAAGCGCATTGCCGACTTGGGATATGTCATGGAACTTACCGACGAGGCGAAGCAGTTTGTGGCTACGAAGGGCTATGACGTGCAGTTTGGCGCCAGACCCCTTAAGCGCGCACTGCAGAACTACGTGGAAGACGGCATCTGCGAACTGATAATAAACGGCGAGTTGCCTGCCACTGCCACCATAAGGGTAGATAAGGACAAGGAAAAGGATGAGCTAACATTCATACAACTATAATACTATGAAATTTAAGACTATTATTATGACAATGGCACTAACGGCCATTTCTGCCTCGGCTGTGGCTCAAGGGCAGCCAGGGACAGGCATAGACCTGGGAAACATGGATACGTCGGCAAAGCCGGCTGATGACTTCTTTCAGTATGCATGCGGCGGATGGATGAAGAAGAACCCTCTGCCTGCTGCTTACTCACGCTACGGCTCGTTTGATGCCCTGCAGGAGGAGAACAACAAACGCGTGAATGGCATCTTGGATGAGCTACTGAAGAAAAACTACAAGGAGGGAACAACAGAGAAAAAACTGAGTGATCTCTATAAGCTGGCTATGGACAGCGTAAGGCGTAACAAGGATGGCATAGAGCCTGCCATGGGCATTCTGAGAAGCCTGGAAAAGGCAAAAACCAAAGACCAGCTGTTCCAGATTCAGCTCTCTCTCGCTCCAGAGGGAGACAGGGAGTTCTTCAGTGCATATATTGGTGCCGACGACAAGAATGCCACGCAAAACATTCTACAGGTGAACCAGGGAGGACTTACACTGGGAATGAAAGACTACTATCTGGACAAAGACCCTGAGACCACAAAGATAAGGGAGGAATACAAGAAGCATATTGTAAGGATGTTCCAACTGTTCGGATTCAGTAAAGGCCAGGCCATGAAGAAAATGAAGAACATCATGCGCATTGAGACCGAGCTGGCCAAGGTGAGCCGTTCGCGTACGGAACTGCGCGACCCTCAGCGCAACTATAACAAGACCACTCTGGCAGCGTTTGAAGCTAGTTACCCCAACGTCAAACTGGAGCAGCAGGCCAACGCTCAGGGGTTGAGGTCGGAATACATACAGGAGCTCGTTGTTGGGCAGCCGGAATTCTTTGAAGGAGCCAACAAACTGATAGGCACCATGACGGCTGCCGAATATCGCGACTATATGGAGTGGGGACAGATAATGTCGTGCGTGTCTTACCTCGACGATACGACACAGAAGTCCAACTTTGAGTTCTTCGGCAAGGTGATGTCGGGGCGCAAGGAAGACCACCCGCTTTGGCGACGTGCCACAACACAGCTGGAGGGACAGATGGGGCAGGCTCTTGGAAAGATATATGTGGAGAAGTATTTCCCCGCAGCTGCCAAGGCACGCATGCAGCAGCTGATAAAGAACCTTCAGATAGCTCTGGGAGAGAGAATTGCCGCACAAGACTGGATGTCGGACTCTACAAAGGTCAATGCCCTGTTGAAGCTGAACACCTTTTACGTGAAGGTGGGGTATCCTGACAAGTGGATAGACATGTCGAAACTGAATATCGACCCGTCGAAATCGTACTATGAG
>CAMYZK010000333.1 GCA_947303825.1 uncultured Prevotella sp.
GTTGAATGCCTCTGAGGGTGAGTGTCCGTGCTCGCGCAGCACTTCATATTGTGCAAGGAGCAGACCCTGGATGGCACCCATCAGTGAGCCGCGCTCGCCGGTAAGGTCACTGGTGGCCTCGCGCTCAAAGGTGGTCTTGAACAGGTAGCCGGCTCCTATGCCAATGCCGAAGGCGATGGTCTTTTCCTCTGCCTTGCCGCTGGCATCTTGGTATACGGCATACGAGCAGTTGAGGCCGCGTCCCTCGCAGAACATGGTGCGAAGGGAGGTGCCGCTTCCCTTAGGAGCCACTAGGATAACGTCTACATCTTTGGGAGGGACAACGCCAGTGCGGTCGCTCCAGTTAATGGCAAATCCATGACTGTAGTAAAGGGTTTTGCCTGGGGTTAGGTGCTTCTTTATGGTGGGCCACACCTGTATCTGTCCTGCATCGCTTAGCAGCATGCAAAGTATAGTGCCCTTCTCTGCGGCCTCCTCAATGCTGAAGAGCGTCTTACCGGGAACCCATCCGTCGGCCACTGCCTTGTCGTAGGTCTTGCCCTGGCGTTGGCCAACGATAACATTGAAGCCATTGTCGCGCAGGTTGCAGGCCTGTCCAGGACCCTGGATGCCATAGCCGATGACGGCAATGGTCTCGTTTTTCAATACTTCACGTGCTTTCTCAAGAGAGAACTCCTTGCTGGTGATCACAGTTTCGATGACACCGCCAAAATTCATTTCTGCCATTTTGATTAAATGATTATTGTTTTTTAATTATCCCCTTGAGCCATGCCCGTCCTGCACGAGAACAGTCGTCTTATTGACCCAAAACCCCAACTGCACGAATTGGCGACAAGGGATGTTAACTGGTTTTAGCGTTTGCAAAGTTATCAATTTGTTACGAAACAGCCAAATTTTCTTTCATTTTTTGTCAGGTAATGCAGAAATTCTTGTCATTTGACTGCTTTTTCTCCTGTTCTTCTGCAGCGTAATCGTGAACAAGTTCAAGTATTCTTACCTCTGCATTCTCCATCCGGGAAACGTCTTTCATGTCGCATCCCCGGTAGACTGCCTGCACGGCCTTGTTGATGATGCCATGTCCAACAGCGAGCACAGCCTGGTCAGGGTACTCTGTATATATGTAATGTAGGAACTGGCTTGCACGTTTGAGCAGATGGCCTAGCTTCTCCACATTGTCGGGCCATGGCAGGCCCTTAAGGTCGGGTATGTAGCGGCCGGTGAAGTCGCCCCAGTCACGCTCACGCAGCAGAGGAGTGGTGATGACACGAGTGTGGTGAGGCTCTGCCACGATCTTGGCCGTTTCAAAAGAACGCTTGAGGTCGCTGGCCACAAAAGTGTCGATGTGCAAGTCTGCCATCTCATCGCGTACCTTCTGTGCCTGCTGGATGCCAGTACCGTTCAACTCGCCCTGCACCTGCCCCTGCATCAGCTGCAGGGCATTGTCAACAGTCTCGCCGTGGCGCATAAGATAGAGTGTCGTCATTTTCTTTTGTTACGCAATAATAGTGCAAAGGTAGTGTAATTATTCGACAAATCAAAGATTATACAACTTTTTGTTGCTGTTTTCTGGAATTATCTGCTTATATTTTTTTTATTCGCTTTTTTTGTGTACTTTTGCATCTTGAAAAGGAAAGAACCATGAATGCAAAACCAAGAAAACGCCGTTGGCACTGCCTGAGAGGACAGGAGCCTACAGAACTTGACAAACAAGTGATGTACTGGGAGAACAAAGGTAAGCTGGTGCCTACACGCGACCTTATCAAGACCCCGGAGCAGATAGAGGGCATACGTCGTGCCGGCCTGGTGAATACTGGCGTGCTTGACGCGGTAGCAGCTGCCATACACGAAGGGATGTCTACACTGGAAATTGACCAGATATGCCGCAAGTATTGCGAGGAGCACAATGCTACTCCTGCCTGCCTGAACTATGGCGGTGACGATGATACCATGCCTTTCCCCATGAGTGTATGCACAAGCATCAATGAGGTGGTGTGCCACGGAGTCCCCAAAGCCGAAGACGTGCTTGAAGAGGGCGACATCATAAACGTAGACTTTACAACCATCGTTGACGGTTACTATGCCGATGCATCGCGCATGTTTGTCATTGGTAAGACAACTCCGGAGAAGGAACAGTTGGTTCGAGTAGCCCGCGAGTGTCTGGAGATAGGTATGGAGGCGGCTAAACCCTGGGGATTTGTTGGGGATATAGGTCATGCCATAGAGAAGCATTGCAAGAAATACGGTTACGGCATAGTACGCGACTTGGCCGGGCATGGGGTAGGGCTGCATTTCCATGAGGAGCCAGATGTGAACCACTACGGTCATCGCGGTACTGGAATGCTCTTGGTGCCAGGCATGGTGTTCACCATAGAACCGATGATAAATATGGGTACATGGAGAGTCTTTATCGATGCCGACGATCCCTACGGATGGGAAGTGATAACCGAAGACGAGAAGCCAAGTGCCCAGTGGGAGCATACCCTGCTTATGACGGAGCATGGCGTGGAGGTGCTCACATATTGAATTATGTATGGACAAGGATATATACATATTAGGAATTGAATCGAGCTGTGATGACACATCGGCAGCAGTGTTGCACAATGGCATTCTACTTTCAAATGTCACTGCATCACAGGGCGTTCATGAATCCTATGGCGGTGTGGTTCCGGAATTGGCTAGTCGTGCCCATCAGCAGAACATTGTGCCAGTGGTACACGAGGCGATAAAACGGGCTGGAATAGAAAAAGAACAGCTCTCGGCCATAGCCTTTACCAGAGGACCAGGACTAATGGGGTCACTGCTGGTGGGAGTTAATTTTGCCAAAGGGCTGGGCCGTTCGCTGGGTATCCCCTTGATAGACGTCAATCATTTGCAGGGACATGTCATGGCACACTTCATTAACGGAGGAGAGACGGAGTCCTTTAACCCTCCTCCCTTCCCCTTCATCTGTCTGCTGGTTTCTGGCGGAAACTCACAGATAGTCCTCGTGCGCGCGTATAATAATATTGAGATACTGGGGCAGACCATAGATGATGCGGCAGGAGAGGCAATAGACAAGTGCTCCAAGGTGATGGGACTGGGTTATCCGGGAGGGCCGATAATAGACCGCTTGGCCCGTCAGGGGAATCCCAGGGCATATCAGTTTGCAGAACCGCACAT